>JAGLJX010000012.1 GCA_023142175.1 Emcibacter sp. | reverse complement strand
ATAATTCAGAGTCAGGATACTACATAATACTTTATAATATCTTTATGTCTTATTTTCGGCAAGACATTATTTTTGAGCAAAAGTAACACTAATGCTGACGGCGTCATCCGGCGGATTGGGTAAAGACGTAACGAAAGCAACCTTTTCATCCTCTGAAATGGTTGTGGCAGATGGTTTAAAGGTCCATTCCCGAATGACCTGCCCCTGTGCATCCTTAAGGGAAATTCGGAGCAAAGGCAGATCATGAGTCTCATCGGTAAGATTTGTAATATTACCTTCTACCTTCAGGGTCACAACAGTGCCGTTCAGAATTTTGCTGGGGACCGTATTTTCAATTCTAAATAGATCTTCGGGGGGGATATTAACGGCGGGCTCTTTTGTATTCTGCTCCCCCTGATGGGCTTCACTGCTGTCCATGCCGCCATTATCTTTTAACCCAAGGGTCCGGTAGAGTTTTTGGGATGGCGGCCAGAATTCGCTTATGGTTGTCTGGAAGATAAGAACGCTTGTGATAATGATGGCAACGAAAGCGCCAAGGCCATACCATCCCCATAAAATGTCACCATGTTTATGGTTCTGAAGCGCGGGTAGGTTTGTGCCTTTGGGAAGGGGACGGGGCCGTTTTTGTCGCCGTGCCCGCCGGATGGCGAAATCATCTTCCGCGCTCTCCTCATCAGAGGCTGGCTGTTGCGGGGCCGGATCTTCCTGTTGCGGGTTCTCGGCCTCATCCACCAGAGCTACATCTTTGTCTGGCGCATCTTCTTTCCATGTATGTTTGCATTTGGCACATCTGACCGCCCGACCGTTTGGCATAAGGGCCTTTGGATCAATAACGTATCGTGCAGAACACTCGGGGCAGGTCAGGATCATTCAGAAGCCTGTAACTCTTATTATCTAATGGGTATATAACTTTTATATGTTTATAATCAGATGAAATGATTTACGCAAGAACTCTAAACTTATCTAAATGGTATAATTGCAATATATTTATAAGTTTACGACCCAGAAGCGAGTTGGTATGGTATGTCCAGATTACGGATAAAAGGCATCATATTAAAAGGACATGAATTAAGTGATCCATTTTGAAAATGTTGGTATGAGATATAGAATGGGGTCGGAAGTGTTAAAAGATATTTCTTTTAATCTGAAGCCGGGGTCATTGAATTTCCTTACCGGATCCAGCGGTTCCGGAAAGACCAGCCTGTTAAAGTTATTATATCTTGCCCATCGCCCGTCACGGGGCAAAATAACAATGTTCCGCGAGGATATGATCACCGCTGAACGTAGCGATCTGCCGCGCTTACGGCGCAAGATTGGGGTCGTGTTTCAGGATTTCAGGCTACTGGATCATTTAACGGTTGTTGAGAATGTTGCCTTGCCGTTGTGGATTGCGGGAGGGCGAGGCGCTGAAATTGAAAACCATGTGGAAGAACTTCTGTCATGGGTTGGTCTTGAAGGTAAGATGAGATCGCGCCCCCCCACCCTGTCTGGCGGGGAAAAACAGCGGGTCGCCATCGCCCGTGCGGTCATCAAGCGGCCCGATCTGTTGCTGGCGGATGAGCCGACCGGTAATGTTGATCCCGCCATTGCCAAACGGATCATGCATCTGTTTGTGGAATTGAACAAGCTTGGTACAACAACGGTTATCGCCACCCATGATATGTCTTTTGTCAAGAATGTTCCGGCGGACCGCATGCACCTGCGCGATGGGGGGTTGCAGATAATCCGGCCCGGCGAAACTTTATCTGAGCCTGAAGAAGCGGCCTTTGATCCGGCAGAGTTCAAATCCAAAGTTCTTGGTGAAGATAAATTCAGTCCAAAAAGATATTCCAGAGATAAATATGGTGGGGGCTATCGGGCATGAAAAATATCATTCCCTTCCTGCCAGACGAGAAAAACCATGAGGCGACACGTCTGCTTCCCTATGTGATGGCGATTATGGTTTATCTGAGCGCTCTGGCCCTCATGGGTAGTATGATGCTCAACAAAAGTTTTGGCGACTGGACGGAAACATTAAGTAACCGGCTAACGGTACAGATTACAACCGCAGACCCGCATAATCGGGATGCACAGGTGGATCAGGTCACTCAACTTTTGACAGGAACGCCGGGCATAGAGCTCGTGCGTATATTGGATGATGTGGAGATTGAAGCATTATTGGAGCCATGGCTTGGCGAAGGTAATGTGACCCGCGACCTTCCCATACCGGCTATTTTAGATGTTACCATCAGCGGCAGTCTGAGGGTTGATCTGGATGCTTTACGGGGGATGCTGGCCAAAATATCAGAGGATATATATCTGGATGATCATCAGCAATGGCTGGGGCGTTTTCTGCGCCTGATGGATATGGTGGAATATGTGGCTCTTGTAATTTTGACGCTGGTGGTGCTGGCAACTATCAGCATCGTTATTTTTGGCACCAAGGCCGGCATGGCGGAAAATCGGGAAACGGTGGCTGTTATGCATCACCTTGGGGCGCAGGATGATGTGATTGCCCGTGCCTTTCAGGATCGTTTTATGAAATATGGCCTGAAGGGAGGGATATTAGGACTCGTGGTGGCTTATATAACCCTGATAGCTTTGATATATCTGTCCCGTGATCTGGTGGAAGGAATGGTTACAGTGCCGGAATTGCCCATTATGCAGGTGGCTGTTCTATTGGTCATTCCTTTCATTGCGGCGGTGATTTCCATGATAACAGCGCGCGCTACTGTACTTAGGGAATTGGGACGGATGGTCTAGGGGAAGCTGAATGAAATATATGTTTTATTTAGGTTTGGGGCTGGTATTGATGTGGTTAGCGGGGCTGTTTTATTTTATCTATGACCTGTCTCAGGTCAAACCACCCATGAACATGAAAACCGATGGCATCGTTGTCCTGACCGGCGGCAATAGCCGACTTCAGGAAGCGGTACGGCTTTTGGAAAATGGCCTTGCGGACAGGCTTTTCATTTCCGGGGTCAATGCGGAGGTGCCTGTGGCAGAGTTATATGCAGCACTTGGCATTTCAAAAAAATATGCTGACTGCTGTATCGAAAGCGGCACGAAAGCAAAAAATACCGTCGGCAATGCGGAAGAAATATCCGGGTGGGTGAGAAAGAGCCATATGACTTCCATCCGGGTAGTTACCTCGATGGAACATATGCCCAGAGCCTTGGTGGAGATAAGGCGTTTTGCGCCTGATATTATTATAATTGCCCATCCTGTCGGGCAATGGCGGCCCGAAAATATCCGGGTTATCTCACTAGCCCGTGAATATAGTAAATATCTGGTGAGTGTATTGCGGACGCGAATCCTTGATATCTGACTGAAATAATAGCATATAGGACACAAATTATTACAAGGAATACAATAGGATGATGCAATTGCGGGCTTCAATTTTTCAGGCTGTGTTCTACGGATGGACAACATTATCCTGTCTCCTATGGTCACCATTCCTATATATTTCAGCCGTGCCACGGCGCTGGCATGTGTTCTTTCAGACCTGTTGGTCATGGAGTATCCGTTTTTTGCTCAGATATGTGCAGGGCCTGAAAATGGAAGTATGGGGTGGCGAGAATATCAGCCATTCTCCGGTTATTTATGCCATGAAACATCAGTCTATGCTGGATACTTTCGTCCTTCATTCCATCATCGATGACCCCGCCTTCATCATGAAGGAAGAGCTTCTGAATATTCCCCTCTATGGTCGTCTGTGTGAGAAGGTCGGTAATATTCCCATTGACCGTGACATGGGTATGAAGGCTATGAAGAAAATGATGGCCCGGTCGCGCAAGGAAATGGAGAATAACCGTTCTGTGGTTATTTTTCCCGAAGGATCACGCGCCCTGCCCGGTGAAAAGCACCCATATTTATCGGGTATTTTCGGCATATATAAATATCTTCAGGTTCCGGTGGTCCCCATCGCCGTTAATACGGGGGTCTTCTGGCCCAAGGACGGACGCACAAAAAAGGGCACATTTATTATCGAATTTCTACCGCCCATAGACCCCGGTCTTCAGAAAGAAGATTTTATGGCCCGCCTTGAAGAATCAATAGAAACGGCCTGTCAGAATATGTTGGTTTCGCAGCCCTGATTTGATCTACGGCTCTATAGCTAAACATTTATATAAATAAATTCTAATATATAGTCAAAGTGGGCGCTATTTTTAACCAATCCTTAAGTGCTGGTATGTAAAAAATTTACTGTCAACACACACAAGGAGGCTGTTAATGGCACTTAATATATTGAAGAAATTTATTCCAGTTTTTGTTATTATTATTATAGGGCCATTAGGGGTCGTGAGCGGGTCTGCACAGGCCGAAGGAATTGCCGCTGGTTTAAAGGCCAGCAGTCAGGGAATAGGATTGGAGGTCACTGGCGCGCTAACTGAAAAAGTGAATGTGAGGGTTGGGGCTAATTATTTTAAACTCAGTAAAACTCTAGATAAAAGTGGTAATGAATTTGACTTTGACCTGAAATTGAAAAGCTTTAATGCACTGGTTGACTGGCATGCCCTTGGCAATGGTTTTCGTATAACCGGGGGAGCGGTTGTTGATAAGAATTATCTGGACGGTCAGGCATCACCCGCCAACAGCTATGATATTGGTGACATGGTTTTCACCAGTGCCGAAGTTGGTACGCTGGAGGGCAATATTGATTTCCGGGATGTTTCGCCTTATCTCGGAATCGGATGGGGCAATCCTGTGGCTAAGGATAGCGGCTGGACATTCATGGTTGATCTGGGTGTTGTCTTTACCGGTAGGGCGAATGTTGACCTGACTTCCGTTGGCGGTACCCTGTCCAATGATGCTGATTTTCTGGTGGAAATAGCCAAGGAAAGAAATGATGTGCGGGATGATCTGGACAGTTTCAGGTTTTATCCGGTTGTCTCTCTGGGATTATCTTATAAATTCTAAAAAATATTTTTCCATTGGATTATGTCGGGGACCGGTAACAGGGCTCTGACTGATTTACTTTGATGGAGAATTCGTTTAGAGATGGTCGGCTTAATATTTTGGGAATATCTTTATGCGTTTAAAAATAATGGTGTCGACTGTCTTGGCTGTGGTTCTGGGCTATAGCTTATTCTGGTATTATATGGCGGGTGAGGTTGAGGACAGGGTCGAAGACTGGGTCAGCGCACAGAAATCCCAAGGCTTAAGTGTTCGGTATGAAGACCTTGAGATTAACGGGTTCCCCTATCGCATGGAGCTTTCGCTCAATAAGCTGCGGGTGATAAAAACGGGTCGGAATAAACCACCCGTACTTTTGACGACACCCCATATAACTTTGGTGGCCTTTCCGTGGAAATTAAACCATGGCGTGATCATAGCTAAAGGCGGGGCGTTGCGCATTGGTAGCAGGCGAGATCCTGAATTAGCGATGACCTTTGGTAAAACACGTTCGTCCGTGGTTATCGATTTGGACAGCGGTAAATTTCAGAATGCTTCTTTTGTCATTAAAAAAATAAACTGGACCACGGGCGGGGATGCCCTCTCCGAGGCACAGCAGGTAAAGCTTCATATCTTACGTCCCGCCCAGTCACAGGGGACAGGTAATATGGAACTTCCCACACAGATAAAGCTGTATCTGGAAGCGGATAATGTCATAAGCCATGAATTTCCCGCAGGCATTTTCAGCGAGAAGGCCGATCAAATTAAAATTGATCTTCAGGTTAACGGGGATAGACTGCCGACCTATTCAAAAGAAAGTCTCGGCGCATGGCGGGATAGTGGCGGCACGCTCGCTATTAAGAACTTTGAGGTGACGGCAGGGGAGATTAAAATAGAACTTAGTGGTGAGATTACTTTAGATCAGGATTTAAAACCCCTTGGGGCCTTTTCCGCCAAAATTCGGGGTATGGATAATA
>JAGLJX010000119.1 GCA_023142175.1 Emcibacter sp. | reverse complement strand
AGAACCGCGCTGGCATGACCGTCCCTGACCCCTTCCACCAGATGCTCTAACGTGCCAACCCCACCGGATGCAATCACGGGGATAGAGACACTATCGGCGATGGCGCGTGTCAGTTCAAGGTTAAATCCAGACTTGGTCCCGTCCTTATCCATTGATGTGAGCAAAATCTCGCCCGCGCCATAATCCGCGACCTGTTTGGCATATTCCACCGCATCAACGCCCGTTGCCGTGCGTCCGCCGTGGGTGAAGACTTCATATTTATTGGGGGCAACTGACTTAGCATCAATGGCAACCACAATACATTGGGAGCCGAATTTTTCCGCAAGTTCCCGCACCAGTTCAGGTCTTTTTACTGCCGCCGTCATCACCGATACTTTATCAGCACCCGCCAGAAGCAACGCCCGCACGTCTTCCGCTGTACGCACCCCGCCGCCAACGGTCAGCGGCATGAAACATTTTTCCGCTGTGGCTCTGACCACATCCAAAATGATGCCACGATTATCGCTCGATGCGGTAATATCCAGAAAGCACAGTTCGTCGGCACCCGCCTTGTCATAAAGAACCGCCTGCTCCACAGGGTCACCGGCATCTTTCAGGCCGACAAAATTAACCCCCTTGACCACACGGCCATCCTTCACATCAAGACAGGGAATGATCCGCGCTTTAAGCATCGCCCGCCCCTCTCAGAAGCTCATTAGCCAGCCCGATATCCAAGCGGCCATCATAAAGCGCACGTCCCGAAATGGCCCCTTCCAGTTCAACGCCCGCCGCGTCCGCCGCATCTTTCAATTTTTTCAGATCCCCCAGACAGGACACACCGCCCGACGCGATCACCGGAATGGTCAGGGCGCGGGCAAGGTCAACAGTGCCAGAGACATTAACGCCGCCCATCATGCCGTCCCGATCAATATCGGTATATATAATGGCGGATATTCCGGCATCTTCAAATTTCCGGCCAAGGTCTATGGCGGACATATCCGATGTCTCCGCCCAGCCTTCGACCGCGACCATGCCGCCTCTGGCATCAATGCCAACCGCCACATGACCGGGGAATTCTTTTGCCGCTTCGATAACAATTTCAGGATTACGCAGGGCCACAGTGCCTAAGATAACACGTTCAATGCCCTTGGTGATCCATGTTTCTATGGTATCCAAATCCCTGATCCCGCCGCCAAGCTGAACTGGCACATTAACCGCGCCAAGAATAGCATCAACCGCATCTCCATTGACCGGCTTTCCGGCAAAGGCCCCATTCAGATCGACCAGATGCAGCCATTCACAACCGGCTTTTTGAAATTCCAGAGCCTGATCCGCCGGACTGTCATTAAAGACAGTGGCCTGATCCATTTCACCTTTGAGCAGGCGTACACATTGACCGTCTTTCAGATCGATTGCGGGGAATAACAGCATTTAATCCAGATCCTTAGAGTAATAAAAGCCCGATATAAATTTATTATCCACATAGGCAAAGCGTTTCTTCGTGCCCCATTTTTCAAGCCCCAGCCATTCGCAGATGGAAATGGCGGCGAGCTGATCAGAACGGATGGAAATTTCAAGGGAGCGGCAACCCTGCACGATGGCATAATCCTGAACCCGGCTGATCATTTCCTTGGCAAGGCCATAATCCCGCGCCCATGGCGCCAGAAAGAAATTGACTATCTCGGCCCGGAAAGCACCGACCTCATTACTGATGGGCGGGCGAACCAGCTGGCAGGAACCGGCGATCTGCCCATCCATTTTGGGCAGGAACAAACTTCTTTCCCGCATAAGGACAACGCCCTTCCAATAATTCTCCAGCGCTTTTTCTTCCGGTGTCGTCAGCCAGCTGAAACTTTCGCCCACGGAAATGGCCTCTCGCGTAACCTCGCAAAGCTGCATTAGTTCCACATTATCCAAACTTTCCACTAACGTGACCTCTAGGCGCGGACTATGTTTCGCCGTAGTTTTTTCAGACATATTTTTCCTCTTATTCAAGAGTTAAATTAATTATGGCCGCCAATTCAGGAAATTCCTGATTAGTTTTAGCCCCACCCGCTGACTTTTTTCCGGATGGAATTGTGTCCCGATAATATTATCCCGCCCGATAATAGCAGGGAACGCGCTGCCATAATTTGTCCGGGCTAAAATATGATCAGGCTCCTGCGCTTCAAACTGATAGCTATGAACAAAATATACATGATCACCATCATTAATACTCGCAAATACAGGATGACTTTTATGACCTTCTGCAATCTCAATCTGGTTCCATCCCATATGGGGCACTTTCAGATTTTTGCCTTGCGTAATATTCAACGGTGCTACCCGGCCCTTGATCCAGTCCAGCCCTTTATGAATACCATGCTCATGGCCCTCTGTTGCCAGCAACTGCATACCAACACAAATCCCCAGAAAAGGCCGCCCGTCTTTTATGACAACCTGTTCCAGACAATCCACCATACCATCCAATGCCCGAAGGCCTTGCAAGCAATCGCGGAATGCACCAACACCGGGCAGGATAATATGATCCGCACGAGCCACCATATCGGGGTCAGAGGTCACAACGACTGAGCAATCAAGCCCTTCGTCCTGAATACATCTCTCGACAGCTTTTTCAGCAGACCTGAGATTCCCCGATCCGTAATCTATTATAGCTACTTCTTTGAATTCTGGCATTACAAATCAGACTTGTCACCGATCACACCCTTGGTAGAGGGGATAGCATCTGCCTTGCGCAGGTCAATTTCCAGAGCCTGTCTGAGCGCGCGCGCCAAGGCTTTGTAACTGGATTCAATGATATGGTGATTATTCTGACCATACATATTTTCCATATGCAGGGTAATGCCCGCACCATAAGCAAAGGCGCGGAACCATTCCTGAAACAGTTCCGTATCCATCTCACCCAGCTTGTCACGGCTGAACTCAACCTTCCAGACCAGAAAAGGCCGACCGGAAATATCCAGTGATGCCCGCGTGCAGGTCTCATCCATTGGGATGATAGCACTGCCATAACGGGTGATCCCACGCAGGTCGCCCATGGCGTCCCGAAACGCCTGCCCCAGAATGATGCCCACATCTTCAACCGTGTGATGATAATCAATATGGAGGTCACCCTTAGCCCGGATAGTAATATCGATAAGGCTATGGCGGGACAATTGTTCCATCATATGGTCGAAGAACCCAATCCCCGTTTCCACATCATAAATACCCTGCCCGTCCAGATTGACAGAAACCGAAATTTCCGTCTCCTTGGTTTTGCGCTCACAAGTGGCTGTGCGCATTTCACTCTCCACTGATTATTGACTTCGGGCAACATATAGCAGTTGTCACGCAAAAAACCAACAAAACAACTATTCTATTTTTATTCTATTCCTCTGGCAGCGCTCGGTTTCTTATGTAGACGCTTGGGTTTGCCGTCGCACCAGATTTGATAATCAATTCTGCCGCCGGATACTTTTGTATTTTTTGGCTTGCCCATAATCTTGATATAGGCCTTACCCTTAACCACAGCCGGCCCGCCTGAACCTTTCAATGCATAGCCGCCTTTGGTGTCGGGTTTATGGTGGGAATGAGTCCATTGAGAGATTTTGCGCGTGCCCGCTTTGTCAAATTTAACGACCTTGGTTGGCGTTTTCCAGCTTTCCATGCCGTCCTTGGCAATGATCCGGTATTTCACCACACCGGGTTTTGAGGCGGTAATCTTACCATTGAACCTAATTGAAGCCGGGCATTTTTCCGAGACTTTCGGGCTAACACTCAAGGCCAGTTTCAGCTTTTGTATTTTAATGTGCTTCTCTGTTTTCTTACCATCAGCTTTCTTGCCGCCTGTATTTTTTTTCGGCGTCTGTCCACCTTTGACAGGCTGGCACATGATCCATACCGGCATTGACGTTTTTTTCGATTCAAAAACCTCAAAACCAAGCTTGGACGAACAGGTCCCGATCACCATACCCTCATAAGCATTGTCATAGCGCACAACAAAGCCACTTTTCATCCAGGCCTTTTTGGATTTCTTGCCCGTAGCCACCCTTTTATCCAGCTCATTCATACAGGCTTTAGCAGGATTGCGGCTTATGTTTGGCAGGGTAAAGGGCGCTTTAATATCCTCGATGCGCTTTTTGACTTTCCTGCCTTTGTCCGAGGTATGCTTGACATTCTTGGACGCGCCATTGATCAGTAATTTGAAAGTCTTGATTTTCTTATTGCAGCTGGCCGAAACATTAAACAGGAATGTCATATTCTCATTGTCATTGGCGATGCTGTCATATTTTTTCTGACCCTTGGCATAGACCTTTATTATCGGACCTTTGAGGGGATAAAGATCACCACTGTTCTTATATTTTGACATTTTGTGAGTGGCCTTGCTCACATGGACGTTCAATTTAGCCTTGGCATAGGCCTGTCCCGTTATTACTAATAAAAAACCCAAAACACTCAAAATAACAATATATATCTTATTCATTTTAATGCTCCTGTCCTTATTATTTTACATTAGTATATGCTTAATTTCTAATTAAGCAAAATTTATGACCATAAAAGAGATTTCTCACGTGCTAATGCCGCTTCTCCATAGAGTAGAAATATTTAATATTCTGGAACATTCGTTGATTTCGAATTGAAATTAAGTTAGAAAAAAGAATAATATATTTTGAAATAAACCCATTTCTTTAACAATATGAAGAATTTATGAGCAAACCCTCTTCTGAAGATACTGATATTAAAATTCCCCTGTTGTGGCGCTTTCGTTCCTGGTGGCATGGTTATGATCTGGAAGATGTGCGGGCTAAGCTGTCAAAAACCAATAATACGCCAACAGCCAACAGCACTGAAAATCCCCATAACCCTGAGGGCGACAGTGAAGATCTTATCCTTGATGATATCAACACATCCTTAATAGATGATAATTTCAAATTGCTGGAAGATGACCATATTGCCGTAAAAGCCGTATGGGATAAAGACCGCGCTGAGGTGACTCAGGTCTTTTGGGGGGATGGTTTCTGTGGCCCGGGTGGCCCTGAGAATATAATCTCCATGACCACGCCGCTGAACATAAATTCCAAACGCACCGCTATGGTCATAGGGGCAGGTCTTGGCGGCCCGGTGCGGGCCATGCAGCAAAAATATGACACCCCCATTGATGGTTATGAATCCTCAAAAGAACTGGCTACAACGGGCATGGCAATGTCTCAGGAAGCGGGTGTGGCTCAGGACGCCCCCATTACCCATGTTAATTTCGAGGATGCTCCCCATTTTCCCCGTAGCTATGACCGTGCCTATGCCAAAGAATCCACGTTCATCATCACCAATAAATCTCAACTTATTCAAGGCATCTTTGATCACCTGAAAAAGGAAGGTTTGTTTTTACTGACCGAATATGTCCTGTCTGAAGATGCTGATCAGGATAGTGCTGTTTTTAGGGAATGGTGTGACCTTGAACCCTACAAGCCGTACCCTGTCACATCGGCTGCCATGGAATCCTGTCTTGAAGATGCCGGCTTCACAATAAAACTCCAAGAGGACATAACAGATTTCTACCTCAACCTGATCTCCGGCGCACGTAGCCACGCCAAAAAAGTTATCAGCATCATGGAAGCCAGCAATGTGAAAGATGTTACCATCCTCAAATATATGCTTAATGAAGCGGTCTTCTGGAATACCAGAGCCAAATTACTGCGTAGCGGCGATCTGAAGGTCGTCAAATATCTGTGCCACAAATCTGGCTGATTCTGGTATTTATTATATTTCTCCTTGTCCCCCTTGACCAATAGGCCATACTTCCCCAAATGTGTAAGAACATATTCAGGAAAGGCTTAAACTTATGGCTGAAGAAACAAAAGCCAATAACGGTTCAGGATGGCGCGGCACCACAATCATAAGCGTACGCAAGGGCGACAAGGTCGTCATTGCCGGCGATGGACAGGTTTCCCTCGGCGATACGGTGATCAAAGCCAACGCCCGCAAAGTACGTCAGTTGGGTGATGGCAGTGTGGTCGCCGGGTTTGCCGGTTCTACCGCCGATGCCTTTGCTTTATTCGAAAGACTGGAAGGCAAGCTGGAACGCTATAACGGCCAATTGTTACGCGCCTGTGTGGAAATGGCCAAGGACTGGCGCACCGACCG
>JAGLJX010000118.1 GCA_023142175.1 Emcibacter sp. | reverse complement strand
GGCGGGACGGCGTGGGTTCCATCGCCGGGGCGCATTTTGCCCAGATGGGAAGCACCGCCTCTGCAACTTGCTCTTTCTTCACTGGCAATTCCGGATTTATTTTCTCATCCTGCGGGCAGGTCAAGCGCAGAAGATACGCATCATCTCCCTTCTCCACATCATCCATCTTTTCAAGAGCTATGCGGATTACGTCATACCAACAGGTATCAATACGATCCCTTTTGCCTTCCCATCCGGTGATGTAAAGCCGATCTTCCGCCCGTGTCATAGCCACATATAAAAGCCGTTGATATTCCTGATCCCGGGTCAGGTTAATCTCCTCCCGTGCAATAGCACAAGGGCCTAGCTCAAAATCCTTATTTCCGGGCCAGAAGAGAAGCCGCTCTCGCTCCGGCCCCGCCCATAATAGCTTTGAGCCTCTGGTTGGTACCTGACAGGTGTCGGGCAGGATCACGATGGGGGCCTGAAGTCCTTTGGCACCATGAATTGTCATGATTCTGACCTGTGGCTGGCCCTGTTCCATATCGCGCTTGATCTGCACGTCACCGCGTTCTATCCAGCTCAGGAAACCCTGAAGCGCCAAAATATTATTTGCCTCATAGCTCATGGCCAATTGCATAAATTCATCAATGGGGTCGTTGGCCTCTTCGCCCAGCCTGCCGAGCAGACTTTCCCGCCCGCCCAGCGTGGTCAATAGATTGCCATAAAATTCAAACGGCGGCGCGGTATCGGCAAAATTCAAACAGGCGACAAGCAAGTCATGAGCCCGTCCGAAAATTTCCCGCTCCGCTTTTCGCGATAATAATGCCGACCATAGGCTATCCCTGCGCCCGTATGCCAAATCATAAAGATCCTGCTCACTAAAGCCAATGAAAGGGCTTTTCAAGACCACGGCCAGGGTCAGGTCATCACTGGGCAACAGTACAAAATTCCCCATGGCAATCAAATCCATAACCGCAATCTGCTGGCTCAGTTCCATCTTGTCCTGTCCGGCAACGGGGATGTCTCTGGCCTTTAGGGCCCGGATCATATAGTCATCAAATATTGTCCGCCGCCGCACTAGAATCATAATATCACCGGGCTTAATGGGTCGCCCTTTTGAGACAAGTATCTCCTTATTCTTCAGCCAGCCTTCAATACGGTCCGCTATCCTGATGGCCAGTTTCATCTCAGTGGATTCTGCGGGCTGTTGTATGATGGGCGGCTGCCAGTCATCGGGTTCCGGCATATCTTCCGGCTTTTCCGTCGGCCATAGTTCCACCAGACCCGCTTGCCCTGTTCGGGACGGCCTGTGGATAATTTTCTCATCACTGAAAGACAGGGCCATCCGGCTTTCGGGGGCCGAGAACACCTGATCCACCACATTTAACACCGCCGCCGTAGAACGAAAGGACAGGGCCAGATTGACATTATGAAATGGATGGTCCACGTCCATAGATTTCTGCTCAAAGATACGCCGGTTGTCGACAAATTCTTTCGGGTCCGCCCGCTGAAAAGAATAGATGGACTGTTTCACATCGCCGACAGCAAATATGGTGCGCGGGACTACTGAGCGGCTTTCACCGACAAAAAACTCATTGGCAAGGGTTTTAACCACCTGCCATTGTTCGGGGTTGGTATCCTGAGCCTCATCAATGAGAATATGATCTATCCCACCGTCCAGTTTAAATAAAATCCAGTCGGCAATTCCCAACTGGCCGATCAGTCCCGTCACTTTCAGGATCAGGTCATCATAATCCATCACCGCATGACGTTTTTTGCTGTCCCGAAACGCCTCAAGCATGGCTGAACCTATGGTCAATAAAGCCGCGCTGTTTTTCAGCAGGATCAGAAGCTTCAGTTTTTCTTCGATGACAAGCAACCGCGCGGCCTCATGTGTCATGGCCTCAAATTCTGCCGGACAGTCCGCCGCCATTTTTTTGGGCATAAGTGCTTTACGGATACCGCCGCTTTTTGTCAGAAAGGCCAGTTTATAGTCATCAAAATTACGGGATCGATCTTCGGGTGCGGCGTACCAGCTTGCCATCTTTGCACCGTTTTCTTGATTTTTGGCACTTCCGCTCAACAGACTTTCCACCGCCCGCCGCAGGACTGTACCATTGAACGAATTCTCGCTACAGGCAGCTTCAATAATCCCTTCCTGTGTTTCCGTAGACTTAAGATTAAGCATCTTCCCCAAGGCCGTCAGCGCATCTTCAAACATCCGAAACCTGCCCAGCATACGCTCCAGCCCGCTTCTTTGACCAATCAGTTCCTTTATCAGTTCGGCAAATGTATTTTCCGTCGCCTTATGGGAAATATGAGCCATTGCATCTGCAAGAGGCTGGTTAATCTCTGCCTGCGCCTCAGCCAATATGCTGTCTCTGGCGCGGCTGAGATGCTCAAAGGTCGTGCGCTCGTCCATAACCTGAAAATGGGGGGCAATTCCGGCTTCCAGCGGAAAGCGCCCAAGGAGCGATTGACAAAATGAATGTATGGTCAGGATTTTCAGGCCGCCGGGAACCTCCAGCACGCGGGCAAAAAGTTTGCGGGCATAGTCCTGTTGCGCCTCTGTGGGGGCTTCGCCCGTTAAGTTTTGAATTTCTTTACATAGCCATTCCGGCTTACTAACCACCCATTTTCCCAACCGTTTATTAAGCCGGTTGGCCATCTCTGCCGCTGCGGCCTTAGTAAAGGTCAGACATAATATTTTCTCCGGTCGGGTACCAGACAGCAAAATCCTCAAGACCCTGTTGGTGAGTACAAATGTTTTGCCCGTACCCGCAGATGCTGCCACCCATACGGATGCGCTCGGATCAGAAGCACGGGCCTGCTCAGGTGTTGGTGACGTCATTCCGCCTCCTCCGGTTTGGTCACATTGCCCTGCCATTCTTTGGTGCGGGCCAGATGATCATATTCACCGTAGCCCATATTATCGGGTCGTGGATTATTCAGATAGGGCGTATCTACCAAATCAAAGGTGGTCACAAGCCGCACAAGACCGTCATAGGACGATGTAATCACCTGTTCCACATCCATCTTGGCACGGGATGAAAGGTTGAACGAGGTGATCTTCGCCACATCTTCACCGCCTTTAAGCTGCCAATAGGACAAATCACTAACCAGACCAGCTGCAAGGCCATCAAAATTACCACTTCTAGCCATCAGACCTTCCAGCGGAAGTTGCGGCGCATATCCGGCGTATAGTGCGCGGGCCGAGGCACTTTTTCCGGTTTTATAATCGATGATGCTATAGCTGCCGTCACCCAATTGATCAATACGGTCGGCCTTGGCGGTCAGGATAAATTCCCCACCGGGCAGGTCAAAAACCTGTTTTGCCGTAACTTCTGTCGCCGCTGTTTTTGAGGTCTTGCGCCGCTTATTTTCTTCTGCCACAAACCACTTGGCCACATGAATGAAGCGCGGCCACCAAAAGGCCCGCACCGTTGGCCGGTCCAGATAAGCCTCAAATTTAATCTTGCCGATAGCGACCAGCTCATCCACCGCGTCCGGCGGCAGGTGAACCGGATATTTGCCCATAAAATCTTCCAGCGCTTCATGAATGATCGTGCCTTTATCCGCCGCCCCCGGATCGGCATCCAGCGGGTCGAGTGCATTGAGTTTCAGTATTTTCGCCGCATAAATACTATAGGGATCCTGCATCCATTTCTGAATCCGGGTTACCGATAATTTGCGCGGACGGGCCGCCACAGGCGGGGTTGGTCGCGGCGGCAGGATAACCTGTTTTTCGGCAGGCAAATCAAGAGCGCGGAATCGTTCCAGCCATAATGTCTTTTTCGCCTCATCGGATATTTCCGGTGCGATGGCATCCATGCGGCTTAACCAACGGGATTTTACCGTTGGGGTTCCGTCGACTTTCTCTGACCGGGTCATAACCACTTCTGCGGAAGAAGCGGCCTGAATAAAATCATGGGCGCTAAGGCCGATTTTCCGCTCCAGTGAGGGCAGGCCGAAGTCCTGACGCATAGGGCGGCTCATCCACGGGTCGGGCGCGGGCTCCGGCGGCCAGCTTCCCTCATTCAACCCACCCAGTATCACGAGGTCGGCTTGCTGAAGGCGGGCTTCCAGTGGCGATAATATTTTGAGCCGGGGATGCAGGCCATATTTAGGGCGAACGGTAACGCCGCCCATGAAGACTTCCAGCAGAGCCGGGTAATTCTCGGCTCTAAGATCAGGCAAATAAGAGGAAGCCTGTTGCAAACCCTCTATCAATTTAGCCGCGCCCTCGCCCGCATCACCCCGCCAGAGGCGCTCTGCCCCGGTCCGATCATCAGAGGCACATAATTTTTCCACCATCTGTATATGGCTGCTCAGCAAATTCTCGAAAGAGGTCGAAGGCTGTTTCATAATCACTTCAAAGGGCAAGAGAATATCACTAACCCCCTGCCACCAGTCATTCAGATCATCTTCTGTATCAGCTAACACTATTGCTTGGGCCATGCCTTGGCACCCCACACCGGGGCGCGGACCGCGCAGGATTTTTTCTTCCAGAAGCCGTGCCATTCGGCGAAAACTGCCCGTCTTCTGTCCGCCGGCGGCAAGGGGATGTTTCAATACTGATAACAGGGCCACCGGGGCCAGCCCCTCGGCAACCATCTGGGCGGTTAGTCTCAGGAATATACCAGGCGGCGTGTTGGACAGCGGGATTCCTGCGCTGTCATCAATCATCAGACCCCAGCGTTTCATATCCCCCGCCACCCAACGGGCCAGCTTTCGGTCCGGTGTAATCAGGGCAGCGGTTTTGCCTTCTGTTTCCAATGCCTCCCGCAGCATGAGCGCTATTATTCCGGCTTCTTCCCGGGGGCCGGGGGCATCGATCCTGATAAAGCCACGGCGGGCCTGCTCAAGCTCAAGCTCAAGGCCGCTCCAGCAGTCGGTGGTCTCTGCCGGACGCATCACTTCCTGCAGGAGATGACTTCGCGCAGACACCTCCGTCTCTTTCACCAGCCAGTCTTCCACTTCGTTACGCTCAACCCCAATGGCGGACAGCAGATTTTTCATGGTGGCCTGCGGGTGGGTATCATCCAGACATTCCCAGCTTGCCTCATCCATAGTACGGTCTAGCCCGGGCAGCAATACCATACCCTTCGGCAGGCGGGAAATTACGCTGAGCAGATTTGCTGTCGCCGGAATTGAGCCGGTTGAGCCGGCGGCAATGACCGGATGCTCAGGCGGGTTTTCAAGCCACTTATCCCGCAAGCCTGAAAGCAGGATATTGCGCCGCGCAGCCACGTCAGAATATCCGGTAGTCGCCAGAATTTTCGGCCAGTCCTCAGTCAGTATTTTAAGGAAATCCAATGTCTGCTGCCAGTGGGATGCATATTCCACCGGGACCAGCTTTTTCAAATCTTCAAAGGTTAGCTGCTCTGTCTGAACATGATCCAGAAACTGGGCGAGTGCCTGAGCCAATATGGCACATTGGGCGGGTTCTGGCGGGTCTTCCCGACGGGTAGCATACCAGCGGGAAATGATATTCATCAACAGCATCTGCCGCATATGGGACGGGATGGGCGGGGCCAGATCAACCTCCCAAGTGGCTTGGGGCAGACTGCCGGCGAGGAACAGGTCATCCTCATCCACATCACCGATTGGCTCCATGCGCGGCAACATTAAAGACTTGCCATCTGCGGCCCTCAGGAACGCATCCCGCAGCGAACGCACCGCCCGCCGGTTGGGCAGGAGAATCAACACATCGCTTAAGCTCAGCGGGTCATCACCATAGCGCCCACGGATACCATTAACCAACCCGTCGACAAATGATCTATGGGACGGAAGTGTATAAAGTTCCGGCGTTTTTTTTAATCGTCTTGGCATCTGGTCAGTAGTTCCCCCAGCTTATCCCGTTCTTCAGGCGTACCTACATGGTACCATTCTCCGTCATGAATGACACCAAATAATCTACCCTGTTTCTCAGTATTGTGGAATAGCTGACGCAGGGAAAAAGGGTCTGTGGGTGCTTCTTCAAAACAATGTGGCTTCATAATCATAATGCCGCCATACACATAATCCGCAAACGTATCCTGCCCACGAGCGCTCAACCGTCCGTCATTATCCCGGTTAAAATCTCCGGTAACTTCGCATCCAGATACCTTGTCACGGGGGACAAGCAACATCAGTATATCCATATCCTTTGCGTGCCAGAAGGATTGCAGCCGATGGAGCATCTGCCGTGCGCCATCCTGCCAGATCATATCGCTGTTCAGAACCAGAAAAGGCGCCTCGCCTAAGGCACCCAAAGCATTTTTCACACCACCGCCACTATCAAGAAGCCGTTCGCGCTCATGAAACAGGGTAAAAGTCAGGCGGTGATCATAATAATGCTGTATGAAATATTCCATCTGGTCTGCCAGATAATGAGTATTAATGACCACATCCCGCACCCCCGCCGCGCAAAGCCCCTCCAGCGTATAAGTCAGCAATTCCTTGCCCGCGACCGTGATCAGTGGCTTAGGGCAATTATCAGACAAGGGTCGCATCCGTTTTCCCATCCCCGCAGCAAGGATCATGGTTTTTTGCGGCATGAAGTTTTTCGGCGAGAAATTCTGTGCGCGTATGTCCGGTGGGATATGCTCATCCATCCACTGTTTTATGGGGCTTAAGGCCGGATGGCGCAAACCTCGTTCTAACAAGGCCCACACCCGGGGAATTTTATCAAGATAGTTGGCTTTGCCATCCCGCAAACACAGTCGGGTAAAAATGCCGATGATTTTGGTATTTCTCTGCGCCCCAAGGATAGCATAATCGCGGGGGAAATTTTCCACCCCTGTTTCATCCTGATAGAGGGTCAACATTTCCTGTTCCAGAGCAGATGATACATCCCGCCGCGCATCCTGAAGCAAAGAGACAAGATCATAGGCCGGATGCCCGACAAGCGCATCCTGAAAGTCCAGAAGTCCCAGCCTTGCCAAGCCGCTCTGCCCCTCTTTTAGCATCAAATTTTCGGCATGATAATCATGTAGGGTCAGGCAGGTGAGGGTCTTCGTGACCGGCACTAAAATATCCTGCCACAAACTCAAAAACTCTTCTCTGTTTTTGTCCGGCACTGGTTTTCCGTTCAATGCCGGAACATACCAATCCACAAAAAAAGCAAGCTCCTCAAGTAATATGCGCATATCAAAATGAGGAATATCTTCGGGTGGGCTGGCCTTATGCAAATGGATAAGACCTTGGGTGGCGAGCTGATATAGCGACTTCTCCTGTGCGGCATCATCCGCGATCACGCGCGCAAAAAGCGCGTCCCCCATATCTTCCAGCAATAGAAATCCGTTATCAACATCACTAGCCATCACCTTCGGGGCCGCCAGTCCGTTATCCAACAGGTAACGGGCTATGGTGATAAAAGGGCGGACGTCCTCAAACAATGGCGGCGCGTCCATCAATACTGCCCGCGCATCTCCACGGGTCAGCCGTTCATATCGCCGGAATGAAGCATCATCGGCCAGAGGTCGGCGCGCAGCACCCCCCCAACCGTGACGTTCTAGAAATTCAATGCTTAGATTCAGACGGTCCGACATCAGGTTATAATTTTCCCCAGTCTGGCCTTCCATACAGTATCCCCGATAATTGTCAGATTTCGTGTCTTGCCATCTGCCGCTATTTCCAGTCTGAGCGTAAGAAATCCCGCAGGCAGATATGGCCCCAGCTTTGCCGGCCATTCGATCAGGCTCACGGCATCTTCAAATGCTTCTTCAATGCCAAGTTCAAGGGAGTCCTGCGGGCTTTCCAGCCGATACATATCCATATGCCAGATAGTTGGCGTAACCTGATCATCCGGGGCTGGCTCATAGGTTTGTACCATCGTAAATGTGGGGCTTGGTACGTCATCCGAAAGCCCAAGCGCATGGATGATAGCCCTGCATAACTCGGTCTTTCCCGCCCCAAGAGAGCCATCAAAAGCCACCACATCACCGCGGCTCAGCAGGGGGGCAAAACGGGCGGAAAACTCTTTTGTGGCGCTCACATCAGACAGGGTAATCTCTGCTAATAATTCCGACACCACTACTCCCCGGCCACGCTGGCCTGGCCCGTAACGCCGATCTGTATTGGCAGAATTATACTGACGCTGGTTCCCACATTCAGGGTCGATTTAACGTCTATTTTGCCGCCATGAAGCTCAACAAAACTCTCAACAAGGGAAAGGCCAAGTCCAGCCCCTTGTTCGGTCCGGGCATTACTGCCGGTAAAGAATTTTTCAAAAATCCGGTCAACTTCGCCGGACTTGATCCCTATACCGCTATCCTGAACAATAATTATATAGCTCAGGATATCCTGAGAAACAGTCAATGTTATCGTGCCGTGGGGCGGAGTGAATTTTACCGCATTGCTTAACAGATTATAGATGATATGCTGTATGCGCTTGGCATCGCCCCAAACCAATTTTAGCTCTTTGGGACAATCCAGAACCATTTCAAGTTCTTTAACCTTGATCCGCTCCTGTAGCTGTTCAATGGCCTGCGCCAATACTTCCGGCAACTCAAATTCGTCCACATCAAGGGTAAGCCCGCCCGCCTCAATAACGGATAAATCAAGAATATCGTTGAACAATTCCAGCAGCTGACCGGAAGCCGATAGGATACTGTGCATATAATCATGCTGAATATCATTCAACGGCCCCTGATATTCCTTCTCCAGCAATTCGGAAAAGCCAATAATGCTGTTTAACGGGGTACGTAATTCGTAGGACATATGGGCGAGAAAGTCGGTCTTGATTTTATCTGCTTCTTCCAATGCCTGATTGCGTTGACGCAACACCCGCTCAATAGCAAAGCTGTCAGATACATCTATGAAGGTGATCAGCGTGGCGCCGTCGGGTAGGGGAACCGCTGAATAATTGATCACACTGCCATCGCGCCTTTTAAGCTGCCCGGAAGATAATTCCTTCTTTACTTCGCCGCCGACAATCAGATTTTTCAGTTCTAACACCTGATTACTGCCGCCGTAATTATTGGCAAAAGCATCAATCACATCCATGGTATGGGGATTCGTATCCAGCATGGCGGTATCCAGTTTCCAGATACCGGCAAAGGCCTCATTATATAATTGAAGACAGCCGTCAATACCAAAAACCGCGATACCTTCATGCAGGTTATTCAGGGTTTCCCGTTGAACCGCAAACAGGGTGTTATAATCCCGTTCCAAGGCAAAATGGTCGGTGACATCCTCATAAAACACCAGCAATCCCCCCAGAGGGTGAGGCTGGGTAACCACACGTAAAGAGCTATTATCCGGCAGATGCCACATTTCCTCTTTGGGTTCCATTAGCTGAGTATAGGCTTCGAGCTGACCGGCCTTCCATTCGGGAAAATTGGCCTGTTCCGGTAGCCTGCGGGCTTCGCGCATGGCTTCGAGCACCTCGCCATGATGGGGGTGGCTGAACAAGAGTCCTTCAGGCAGATGCCACAAACGGCTGAAGGCGCTGTTATAATATTCAAGCCGTTTGCCGGACGTGAAAATAGCAACAGCGGTCGAGAGTTTATTGAGCGTTTCGGAATGAGATTCCGTATGATGGATAAGTTCGCCGCGGGCCGTCTCAAGTTCGGTGATATCCTGAGCATAACCCATGCACCCTACACGGTCACGGTCAATTGGTAGAGGGGTATTATAAATCTCAACGGCCCGCCGCTCGCCGCGGATAACAACAAAATGTTTTTCTCTATAGGCCTCATTAATATCTCGGGAAGCGGCGGCAATATCCTGTGCGGCTTTACCGATGGAACTGGTGACCAGTTCAAGTCCTTGTGAAATGACCTGCTCCGCCGTCTCTCCGTCCACGGCATCCACATAGGCTTTATTGACCCAGATAAGTTTCAGGGCATCGTCCCGTATCCATACGGGAAAGCGGACCAGATTGCTGGTGTTTTCAAAAAACTTAAGCCGGTGGCTGACATTGCGCGCACCCTTGTCCCGGAAGACGGCCATATTTTCCTCTACCGTGGCGTCCCGAAACCAGAGAATAAAACCAATGGATTTATTATTATCGCACAGTTGCTCACCCTTGATGACAATATTTCTTTTTGAAGATTCCAGAAAGAGCAACTTGCGAAAACTTTCACCATTAACCAGCAGTCTCTCAATATTCTCTGTTACGGTTTTATATTGATCGTCGGTGAAGGCCATGTCCGTCTGTAATAGACATTCCAGCCCCTCAACACTCCCGACTATACCAAACCATTTCTTAACCGCATCAAACGATGTTATCTGCCCGTTCTCGTCCCATACCAGTGAGGCGCCATTACGGGATTTAAGCAGAATGGATTGTATATAAAGGGCCTTTTCGACCTCAACTAATTTGTCTTTTACCTTTTTGCGTTCCCAGACCACCCAGAAAATCATGCAAAAGGCCAGAGCGATAAATAACAAAAAATACAAAATGTAATCATTGTCAGGATTATTGCGGATAAGTGGAGCCGCGACAGAAGGCATGGCACCGCTATATAATATCGCCACGGCACCAATTAAGGGAGCTAATATTTTTCTTATCAATTTTAACGGCCAGATGACCATAAACCCTTCCACATACTTTGAAGCCGTGATCATAAACGATCAATGTGAAAAGGGAAACCTGTTATTAGCCAGAATCAATCAGGGTCCGAACTTGGTTAAGTCCAGACCCTGATATTAAGATAAATTCAAATAAATTTAGTAGCGGTAATGTTCCGGCTTGAACGGGCCATCGACACTGATGTTGATATAGTCGGCCTGCTCCTTAGAAAGCTTGGTCAATTTAACACCGAGTTTATCAAGATGAAGTGATGCCACTTTTTCATCCAGATGCTTTGGTAGCACATAAACCTTATTTTCGTAGTTTGCCGAATTGTTCCATAATTCCATCTGTGCCATAACCTGATTGGTGAAAGAAGCACTCATGACGAAACTGGGGTGACCCGTGGCACAGCCCAGATTAACCAGACGACCCTTGGCCAGAACGATCAGGCGTTTGCCATCGGGGAAGATAACCTCATCAACCTGTGGCTTAACTTCCTGCCATTCATAATTTTCCAGCGCGGCAATCTGAATTTCTGAATCGAAATGTCCGATGTTACAGACAATGGCCCGGTCTTTCATATCACGCATATGATCAATAGTGATGATGTCCTTGTTGCCAGTACAGGTCACAAAGATATCGCCGAGTTTGGCGGCATCATCCATGGTGACAACTTCATAGCCTTCCATGGCTGCCTGCAACGCACAGATGGGATCAATCTCGGTAATCAATACCCGCGCGCCCTGATTGCGCAGACTGGCCGCAGAGCCCTTGCCCACATCACCAAAGCCGCCGACAACACAGATCTTGCCTGCGATCATCACATCCGTAGCCCGCTTAATGCCGTCCACCAGACTTTCGCGACAACCGTAAAGATTATCGAATTTAGATTTGGTGACACTGTCATTCACATTAATGGCCGGAACCGTCAGAGTACCCGCCTGTTCCATCTGATACAGACGCAGAACACCGGTTGTGGTTTCTTCGGAAATGCCGCGAATATCTTCGAGCAATTCCGGGAAATCTTCATATATCATCGCGGTAAGATCGCCACCATCATCCAGAATTATATTTGGACGCCAGCCATCCGGCCCAACAATAGTCTCCCGGATACACCAGAGGAATTCTTCTTCGGTCAGACCCTTCCAGGCAAAGGTCGGAATACCCGCCGCCGCCATGGCCGCCGCCGCCTGATCCTGAGTTGAAAAAATATTACAACTCGACCAGCGGATTTCCGCGCCAAGAGCCGTCAGAGTTTCCATCAATACCGCCGTCTGAATGGTCATATGCAGACAACCGGCAATACGCGCACCCTTCAATGGTTGAGCTGCGCCAAATTCTTCGCGCAACGCCATAAGGCCCGGCATTTCGGTTTCGGCAATATTAACTTCCTTGCGGCCCCATTCGGCAAGTGAAATATCGGCAATTTTATAATCGGCAAAGTCGCTCATGAGATATGTTTCTTCCTGTAAAATATGATATAGCCAAGCTTATAACAGCAGATTATTCCCATCACAAGCATAAAGAAATGTTTATATTGTTATATAATATACGGGATAATGCTTAAAAAATTACTAATCTTCGCCAAATTTATTTTTTATCAATTCTTCCAGCGCATCCAGTGCCTGCTTACCCGCAGCACCGGCCCCCTTCAGGGTCACCTGATCGCCCTTCGCGGCGGCTAGCATCATCAATCCCATGATGGAGGTTCCGACAACTTCGGTGCCATCTTTGGAGACCAGAATTTCCACATCAAATTCCCCGGC
>JAGLJX010000117.1 GCA_023142175.1 Emcibacter sp. | reverse complement strand
CTCACCTGTTATCCCCTGATAATACCTGAGAAGCGATGTTGATATATTTTCGGCCCGAATCCTGCGCTGCATTAATGGCCTCTTCCATGCTACAGACCATACGCACACTGGCCAGCTTGATCAGCATGGGCAGGTTGATACCAGCAATCACCTCTACTTTGGCATTTTCCATAATGGATATGGCAAGATTGGAGGGTGTTCCTCCAAACATATCGGTCAGCAGAATCACACCATCGCCCTGATCCACATCTTTGACCGCATTCATAATATCCTGCCGCCGCTGTTCCATATCATCATCAGGCCCAATACATATGGCCCGGACGGCTTTCTGGGGGCCAACCACATGTTCCATCGCGGAAATAAATTCTTCCGCCAGACGCCCGTGGGTTACAACTACCATGCCAATCATACACTATCCATTCTATTCCATCAGGGTTTAAGCTTTTCCTGCTTCAGTTCCCTGTGATACAGGTTTGCTTTAAACCCTTGTTTATTTAACAGCATTGCCATCCGTTCAGCTATACAAACCGACCGATGCCGCCCCCCGGTGCAGCCAAAGGCAATCTTTAAATAAGACTTCCCTTCTTTCTTATACTCAGGCAAAGAGAAAAAGATCAAGTCACTTATTTTATCACAAAATTCGCTATACCGCCCATCCTGCTCCACATAATCCTGTATTTCCTTATCCTGCCCGGTCAGGGGCCGCAGGGTAGCCACATAATGAGGGTTGCGTAGAAAACGCACATCAAACACCAGATCCGCATCACGCGGCAGACCCTTTGGATAGGCAAATGAGGATATCATTATGCTCAAATCACCGCCATGCTGGCGTTCAAACTGCTGTCTGAGTATCTGGCGCAATTCCTGAGAGCCAAGATCCGATGTATCAAAAATAAAATCCGCTTCGCCGCGGATAACCTCCATCATCTTGCGCTCCCGGCTAATACCATCCATGACCTGCCGTCCCCCGGCCAAAGGATGCTTGCGTCGGGTTTCGGTGAAGCGCTTAGCCAGAACTTCATTACTACTGTCGAAATAGAGAATTTTTAAAACAATATCGTCCCGTGACCTCAGCCCCGCCAGACTTTCGAGTATCCTCTCCGGTTGAAAATGCCGGGTGCGGGCATCAACTCCAATGGCCAAAGCCGGATGCTCGCCCGTTTCATCATCTGACAGCACCATATCCACCACATTAGGCAGGAGCGTTACCGGCAGATTATCAATGGCCTCATAATTCAGATCTTCAAGAACCTTCAATGCCGAAGATTTACCCGCCCCGGAAAGCCCGGTTATCAGGTATAGTTTCAACGGTTTGTTTTTTCCCATATTACCTATTTCCACGTCCTTTAATCTCCCCCGGTCAAAGTAAAGTCCAGTAAGCCACAGGAGTCAATATTTCTAAGTTAAAATTTTCAAGGCCGCCCAAAGTTTTTCCGGTGCAGAACCCTCTAGGCCATAAAAATCAAGACACGGAATATCGCCGCCTTCCAATGTTATGAATTTCTGTTCGGGCAGGCGTTCAAGCTGATAGGCTTCATCCTCTGTCACAAGACACAGAGCCAGATCAATTTCCGCCGTAGGCCGGAAAGCAACCTCCAGTATCCCCACATTACGCACCTCCATCTTACCAGCAATCGTTGCCGGAACCGTCATAATCAGGCGCCCATCCTTCTGACGTGAGACCTCCACATAATCATCACCGATCAATTCCGCCCCCTGCGCCATCAACCTCAGCGCAAGATCGGACTTGCCAGATCCCGATGGCCCCATGATCAAAACCCCCTTGCCCTCAAATAAAATACCAGTGGCGTGTGTGAGTGTCATTGGGAAACCTCCGTTTTGCCCTTCATATGGCGTAGCTGAACAATGAACCGCGCCCCTTTAACCACCCCCCGATTCTTGGCATGGCGGTTTTCGGCAATAATCGCGCCGCCGTGGGCTTCCACTATCTGCTTGCAGATGCTAAGCCCCAGCCCCGAATGTTTGCCAAAGGCCTCTGTTCTGGGGCGTTCCGTATAAAATCGATCGAAAATATCTTCCAGCTTGTCTTCGGGAATACCCTGTCCCTCATCCTCTATCACCACCTGCACCATGTCTTTGGTCTTGCGCAACCGGACCCAGATATCGCCGCCGGATTTTGAAAAAGATATGGCATTGTCTATTAAATTACGGAACAGCTGCCCAAGCTGACCCTCCAGACCGCGCACATAAAAGCCCTTGTCTAATTTTTTTCTGTTCTTCTGGCCGATAATTTCTAAATGCAGGGTCGGCTTATCCGCGCTTTGGGACGGGTCATAAAGATTAACCAATGTTTCCAACATACTTTTCAGGTTGACTTCGGTCATCTTGCTGCGGGACATTTCCGCGTCCAGCCGCGACATATTGGATATATCCGTGATCAGCCGATCCAACCGCCCCACGTCATCCTTGATGATACCCAGTAATTTTGCCTTGGCATCATTGGTTTTAGCAAGGGATAGCGTCTCCACTGCACTGCGCAGTGATGTCAGAGGATTTTTCAGTTCATGGGACACATCGGCGGCAAAGGCGGCCACCGCGTCAATCTGCCGGGCCAACGTCATGGTCATATCCTTCAGGGACCGGGACAGGTCACCCACCTCATCATTGCGCGAGGAATAATCGGGAATATCGGCCCCTGTATGGGTTCCGGCGCTGATCCGGTCAGCCGACCGCGCTAAACGCAGGATGGGTAGAACGATAGTTCTGGCGAGGAATAACGACAGCAGCATGGTCAGCAGAAAAACAACTCCCAGGAACTTGAGAAAGGTCATTCGGGTCTTTTGCACGGCGTCGCGAATATCACGGGTATCCGTAGACAACAGCAATGCCCCCAGCACCCGGCGGAACCGCTGAACCGGAACGGCGACGGTTATAATTTCCGAACCATCAGACAGCAGTCTGATCCTATATCCGATATCGCCTTCCAACGCACGGGACACTTCCGGGTAATGGGCTGCTATTTGATTCTTGACCTCGTGATAAAGCTCCAGATTAGCCCGCCGATGCAGACTGTCCAACGCAGCTGTCATACGGGTCGCCATTCTGCCCAGAAAAGCCCGCCATCCCCCCTGAAAGGGCAATTCATTGATGATCACCGATTGATCAACCGCAAGATCACGGCTATCCAGCCATAAATTACCATCCAACCCAAACAGGCGGGTGCGGTTATTGGTCACGCCGACCACCCGGATAATGATCTGTTCCGCAGGCTTGATCTGCAGTTCGCTCTTGTCTGTGGTTGCGGTTGCCGCTTCGCCCAGCGCACCGGCCATCACCTCCCCATCCTTGATCAGCGCATCAATGCGCGATTGAATCATGGTTTCCTGATATTGGTCTATGTAGAGAATACCGACGGCAAGAAAACCGAGGGCTATTAAATTAACCGCCAGAATCCGAAAGGTAAGCGGCGATACTTTCCGCTTTGGCCGTAGCAGCTTCAGCCCCTCAACTTCATCTCCATCCGAATGGTTTTCAGCTTTCACTATACCGATATCCGACACCATACAGGGTTTCTATGCCATCAAACTCTGGATCAACATTGCGGAACTTCTTGCGCAGCCGTTTGATGTGGCTGTCGATGGTTCTGTCATCCACATAAACATCATTATTATAGGCAATATCCATCAACTGATCCCGGCTTTTCACGTGGCCGGGACGGTGGCCCAGCGCTTCCAGAATCAAGAATTCCGTCACCGTCAACCTCACATCCTTGCCATCCCATTCACAGATATGGCGCACGGGGTCAAGCTTCAGCCGCCCGCGAATGAGCACTCCATCTTCATCTTCGGCTCCAGATCCCAGTTTTTGCCCCATTTTCCGCACCATTGCAACCCGGCGCAGAATGGTTTTGATGCGTTCAATCAGAAGCCGTTGGGAAAAGGGTTTGGTGATATAATCATCCGCTCCCATTTTAAGGCCCAACATTTCATCAATTTCATCATCCTTGGAGGTCAGGAAAATAACCGGAAAATCATAGTCAGCCCGCAGCCTGCGCAACAATTCCATGCCATCCATGCGCGGCATTTTAATGTCCAATACCGCAAGATCAGGCTCATTAGTGGTAAAACCTTCCAGTGCAGTCGTACCATCATGATATGTGGTCACCTCAAAACCTTCTGATTCAAGTGCCATACTGACCGATGTGAGGATATTCTGATCATCATCCACTAATGTTATTTTCGAAGCCATATGGTTATTTTTCCTCTTGTGGGCGCGAATCTTTGAAAGATTAGCATGATTTATTTCCAATGGTAAGCAAATCCCGAAAGATACATTCCTCTATGATTGAATATATTATATATATATTTCAAAGATTTACTAAAAGTATAATTTTTTTTACGATTGATGCTTGATTTCAATTCCCATATGGGCGATTCCCTTTGAATATAAAAAAAATTATGACCTTAAATATTACGACATTAACTACTCAACAGACCCTAGAGTTCAACTAAGGCAGAATTGAGAAATAATATAAATTAAGGACTATGGCTAAAATGAATAATATTGGTAAATACAAAAGCTCGCACGGGCTTGATCATCATAATATATCCAATGATCGGAATATATACTGGAATATGGGGGCGGAAGTCCTCTACGAGCATAGTATCAAACAAGGTTTGGGCATCGTCGGCAAGGGCGGCGCTCTTGTGGTAGAAACCGGGGTTCATACGGGCCGCTCCGCCACCGACAAATTCTTGGTGAAAGAGGAAAGCTCCAAGGATAATATCTGGTGGGGCAAGGTCAACGCCGCCATCTCCGAAGAGAATTTCGACAAGATCCATGACAAGATCCTAAATTATTTTCAGGAACGGGATCTTTATGTGCAGGATCTTTACGGCGGCACTGACCCCGCCCACCGGATTTCGGTTCGGGTGATCAGCCCCAGCCCGTGGCATAGCCTGTTTATCCGTAATCTTCTGGTTAGGCCCGAATTCGCTGATCTTAGCGACTTTGCACCGGATTTCACCATTCTTCATGCGCCGGAACTTAAAATTGACCCCGCAGAGGTTGGTACCAATAGCGAAACCGTGATTACCCTTAATATGGGCAAAAAACTGGTTTTAATTGCCGGAACATCCTATGCCGGTGAAATCAAGAAATCAGTCTTTTCCATCCTTAACTACCTGTTGCCGGAAGCGGGCATCATGCCCATGCATTGTTCCGCAAATATCGGCAAGGACGGCGATACCGCTATCTTCTTCGGCCTGTCCGGTACGGGCAAAACCACGCTGTCTGCCGATCCTGAGCGTATGCTGATCGGTGATGATGAGCATGGCTGGTCCGATACGTCCGTATTTAACTTCGAGGGCGGCTGTTATGCCAAAGTGATCCGTCTGTCACAGGAAGCAGAGCCGGAAATATACGCCACCACTTCCATGTTCGGGACGGTTCTTGAAAATGTGGTCATTGACCCCGACACCCGCGAACTTGATCTGGATGACAGCTCAAAAGCGGAAAATACCCGCGCCGCTTATCCGATCACCTCTATCCCCGGCACCACTGAAGGCGGCGTTGGCGGCGTACCAAAAAATATCATTTTTCTGACCGCTGATGCTTTTGGTGTTATGCCGCCCATCGCACGACTTACCCCGGAGCAGGCCATGTATCACTTCCTGTCGGGATATACCGCGAAAGTAGCCGGTACGGAAAAGGGTCTGGGCAAAGAGCCTGTAGCCGCGTTTTCTTCATGCTTCGGCGCACCGTTCATGCCGCGTCATCCGTCTGTTTACGGTGATCTTCTCCGGCAGAAAATCGCCAAAGACAATGTCACCTGCTGGCTGGTTAATACCGGCTGGACCGGCGGCGTATACGGCGTCGGCAGCCGCATGCCGATAAAATATACCCGTGCCTTATTGCATGGGGCGCTTGACGGCAGCCTTAATGACGGTGAATTTCGCATTGATCCCAATTTCGGGTTTGAAATCCCAACCAGATGTCCCGGTGTGGAAACTTCGGTTCTTGATCCACGGGGAACATGGGCAGACGGCGATGCCTATGACGCGCAGGCCGCGCACCTTGTCGGATTATTTCGGGATAATTTTACGGAATATGAAGGTCATGTCGATGATAATGTGAAGGCGGCGGGTCCAATACTCTAATTTCTTTTTTGGATATTAATATTTTTTGGATATAATGGCCGCTTGTGTCAAATTAACAGAAAATATAAGTCATACTATTATGAAAAGATCAAAAGCTTCTACCTTCCCCCGATGGAACGGATATGATTCACAACGCGACCCCATACAGGTCCGCATATGTGACCATGACGGCTGTGATAATAAGGGCGAATTCCCCGCCCCCAAATCACCGGACAGCACGGACAAATGGCAATTTTGCGAAGCCCATATTACCGAGTTCAACCGCAACTGGAATTATTTTGAGGGTCTTAGCAAAGACGAGGCTTTCAAACGCGCACAAGAAGAAATGCGCGCCGCCAAAGGCTATAAAACCAGCGGTGCATATGATATGGGCGAGCAGACCTACGGAAAAGACCGCAGACGTTCGGACGCGCTTATCATTCTTGACCTTGAAGATGATGCCACCCCGGCGCAGATCAAGACCGCCTACAGGCGCATGGCCAAACTCTATCACCCCGACACCAATCTGGGTGATAGCGACGCCGCCATCAAATTTCAGCAAATCATAACGGCTTATGAAGTTCTGAGTGTGAAATAGGGCGATAGGATTATATCCGTTTTCCAGTTAGCGTCATGGACATCATAAAAAATCTTCCAGAGCAGAAAATAACTTTTCCACATCCTGCTCGTCATTATAGACATGGGGTGCAACGCGAATACTATCGCCGCGCACACTAACATAAATATTCCGCTCCGCCAGCGCAGCCGTAAGGCCGGCGGGCGCCCCACCCGCGAAATCAAGGCCGATTAAATGCGGTGACCGATGAGCCTTATCCGCGACCTTTAGCCCTATGGCACGGGCGCGTTCCGCGATAATATCCGTCAGGCCGGACAAGTAACCGGCTATGGCCTCCACACCCCATTCATTGAGTTTCTCAAGGGCATGGATGGCGATCGGCGTGAGCATGAAATTACTGCGTTCCCCCATATTAAACCGACCTGCACCCGGCTGATACTCCGGTTGATAATCCACTAGTCTGGCGAAATCTTCTGATCCTTTGCGGGCAATCCAGCCTTCTTCCAACGGGACACCGCCGTGATGGCGGGGCGCCACATAGACAAAGCCGTAACTATAGGGGCCAAGCAGCCATTTATAGGTGGCGGCAATCATAAAATCCGGGTCCACATCCCGTACCGAAAAAGGCATAACCCCCAAAGATTGGGTCAGGTCCAGCACCAATGCCGCCCCATTGGCCCGCGCTACGGCCCCCACCTTGACCAGATCAACCCGACTGCCGTCTGTCCAGTGGGCCTGTGGACAGGCAACAATGGCGGTGTCCGTATCAATGGCCTCACATATTAATCTGGTCCAATCACCATCGCCGGGGCGGGAAATTGTTACCACCTCGGCCTGATGGCTTTTGGCCATTTCCTGCCATGGGTAAATATTGGACGGAAACTGATCCGCCAGAACGATGATTTTCTGTCCCGCTGGCAAAGACAGGTTCCGCACGGCAAGGGCTATCCCGTAAGAAACAGACGGCACAATAGCCACATCCCCCGCATCGGCTCCGATCATTTCTGCCATAAGGGCGCAGGCCCGCTCCGGCGGATCGAAAAAATCCGGGACGGTAATTTCCCAAGGGCGGCGTTTCTTCGCCACCGACTGCTGGCCAATGCTGACCGCCTCTTTTAGAATAGGAGACATATAGGCGGCATTGAGATAAGTCACATGATCCGGTATATCAAAAAGATGTTTTTGGCAGGTGAATTCAGGTCGTGAACCCATAACTTTACCCCTATTAAATTCATATTGGCTGCAAGATTAGCCATCACCGGCGGGAAAGCCAAATTAATTTACTTTTATTCAATTATTTTGTTAAGGTCAGGGCAACCTATCTCAAGGATTGAAAATATGAGCATTATTTATCCCATGGGCCTATTGGCCATTTTCACATTGCTTTATTCATGTGTTTTGATTATCGGCAGAAAAAAAGCCGTAAAAGAAGGCGATGTCAAAGCCAGCTATTTCAAAGAATATAACAACGATACCCCGCCCTCCTATGTACAGAAAGCCACACGTCAATGGGCCAATCTTTATGAGGTTCCCGTATTATTTTATGCCGTCTGTATCGCGATACTGGCGCTAAAACTTGACGATATAATATTTATTTATATGGGTTATATTTTCTTCTCACTACGGCTGGTTCAGGCCTTCATCCACACTACCTATAACAATATTTACCACCGGCTTCTGATATTTTTCTGTGGTTTGGTAACTGTTTTATCCATGTGGATACGGCTGCTGTTGATGGTCTGACTTACAGCCTTAAACAGGAACCAGCTAGCTGGTCCCTGCTTTAGAAAAAAGCTGATATTGTAAAGCCTGAGCCTATACAGCTTCAGCCAATTCCTCATGACAAAAGAGGTCATAGGTCAATTTCAGCATTTCAGCCACACGTGGGTCTTTGATGCGGTAAAAAATCTGCTGACTTTCTCTACGCGTTGAGACAAGACCTTCTGACCGCATACGGCTGAGGTGTTGTGATAATGCGGACTGGGAAATATTAAGATTTTTTTCCAGGTCACCCACACATGTCTCATTACCGAGAAGCCGGCTCAAAATTACCAGCCGGTTTGAATTTGCTAATGTTTTAAGAAAATCCGCTGCCTCAAAAGAATTAAGTTGCAACTTATCCAAGTCAATCATATTTGCCAATTTAGTCATCCCATTCTACCAATTTGTTGAATCTGCCAAGTAATAATTTTTATATGTTTCTTATATGAAACTTAATAAACTTTTTTATATAGTATTATTCTTATATACTATTTTTTTTATTTCGTGTAAAAAACTATCTTTTTTATTTTTTAGAATAGTAACACGTTGAATTTACAGCGTTTTTCCAATTTTTCTTCTGCAAAACAGTCTCTTTTGTAACCATTTCTGGTTTCATCACATTATTATAACGATAAAATATTGACAATTTATTAACTGTATTAAACAAGCCGGAGCCTACCCCCGCGAGTAGCGCCGCACCATATGCCGTTGTCTCAGAAATCTTTGGTCGAATAACCTCAAGTTGCATAATATCTGCCAAAAATTGAAGTAACCAGCCGTTACTGACCATGCCGCCATCCACCTTAAGGGCATCAAAAGACATATCGGCGTCCTGCTGCATCGCATCGAGCAAATCTGCCGTTTGAAAGCCAACAGATTCCAATGTGGCGCGTACAATTTCGGCCCGACCCGTTGCCCTGTTTAAGCCAAATAATGTTCCCCTCGCGTCCGGATTCCAATGGGGGGCGCCAAGTCCGGTGAAGGCCGGAACCATATAAACGCCATCACTGCTGTCTACGGACCGTGCCAGCTCTTCAGTCTCGGCGGCACTGTCGATAATCTTCAAGCCATCCCGCAACCATTGCACCGCCGAGCCCGCGCAAAAAAAGCTGCCTTCCAAGGCATAAGCGACCTTGCCCTGTATCTCATAGGCCACCGTGGTCAGCAGGCGGTTTTGCGAGCGGATAATTTTATCGCCCGTATTCATCATGATGAAGCCGCCGGTGCCGTATGTGCATTTGATCTGTCCCGCATCCATGCAATTCTGGCCGATCAGGGCCGCCTGCTGATCCCCCGCGATACCGGTTATGGGAATGGCTTGCCCGAATAAACTCTGGTCCAGATCGCCAAAATGGTGATCACAGGCATGGACGGAAGGCAACAGGGCTTCTGGCACATCAAACAATCTGAGCAATTCCCTGTCCCATGCCATATCCCGAATATTGAACAGCATGGTTCGGGACGCATTGGTCACATCCGTCGCATGGACCCTGCCCTTGGTCAGATGCCATAAGATGAAGCTATCCACCGTACCAAAGGCCAGTTCGCCCTTTTCCGCTCTCTCCCGCGCCCCATCTACATTATCCAATATCCACTTTATTTTTGTCGCCGAAAAATACGGGTCGAGCAGAAGTCCGGTCTTTTCACTGACCATATTTTCCATGCCGTCCTGCTTCAGTTGCCCACAAAGCTCAGCCGTTCTACGGTCCTGCCAGACAATCGCCGGATGGATAGGCGCGCCTGTTTTCCTGTCCCATATCAGCGTGGTTTCCCGTTGGTTGGCGATACCTATCGCCATGGGTGATATGCCGGATGGCAGGCTGTCCAGAGCCTGAGCCATAACATCCAGCACGGTGCTTAAAATTTCCATGCCATCATGCTCAACCCAGCCATCCTGCGGGAAATACTGGGTAAATTCCGTTTGGAAGGAGGATATAACCTGCCCCTGATCATCAAAGATCATCGCGCGGGTGCTGGTTGTACCCTGATCAATGGCCAGTAAATAGCGCGTCATCTATAACTCCCTGTTGTGAATTTTCCCATTGTGATTAATATACATCTAATAATAAAAAATTTGGAAAAAATAATGAAGCCTGATTATGATCTGCTGATCATCGGTGGTGGTATAAACGGTACGGGTATCGCACGGGATGCCGCCGGGCGCGGCCTGAAGGTGATGTTGGTGGAGATGGATGATCTGGCCTCTGCCACCTCGTCCCGCAGCACCAAACTTATTCATGGCGGTTTGCGTTATCTGGAATATTACGAGTTTCTGCTGGTGCGAAAAGCCCTGAGCGAGCGTGAAATATTGCTTCACGCAGCCCCTCATATTATCCACCCCATGAAGTTTATTCTGCCCCATGAAGAACATCTGCGGCCCAAATGGATGATCCGGCTTGGGCTATTCCTCTATGATCATCTGGGTATGCGGAAAACACTGGGCGGATCAAAACAGATCAAATTAAAGGCGGGCAATCCCCTGCGCTCACGTTTCACCGATGCCTTCACTTATTTTGACTGCTGGGTCGATGATGCGCGGCTTGTAGTGCTCAATGCGCTGGATGCCAAGTATCATGGGGCGGAAATTCTGACCCAGACGAAATTTATATCGGCTCAGAATAAAGGCGAATACTGGCAGGCGGAAATTTCCGGCGATAGAAAGATCACCGCCAAAGTTATCATCAATGCGGCAGGGCCGTGGGTGTCCAATATTATAAATGATGGTCTTTCCCTACCCGCCCATAACCGTCTGCGTCTGGTCAAGGGCAGCCATATCATTGTGCCTAAGTTATTTGAGGGTGCGGATTCCTATATTCTTCAAAATAAAGATAACCGGATCATTTTCGCCATACCTTACCAGAAAGACTTTACCCTTATCGGCACAACGGACGTTCCTTTTGAAGGCGACCCGTCTACGGTCGCTATTTCGGAAGATGAAATTAATTATCTCTGCCATCATATTAATGAATATTTTAAAGAAAGCCTGTCGGCAGATGATGTGGTCTCCCATTATGCGGGGGTCAGGCCGCTATATGATGATGCCACCCATGAGGCCAGTAAAGTTACCCGCGACTTTGTTCTGGCGCTAAGGGAAGACGGTGGTGCACCTCTGCTGTCGATCTTTGGCGGCAAGATCACCACCTTCCGCCATCTGGCAGAAGAAACATTGGCAAGACTTGAGAAATTTTTCCCCCATATGGCTGAACATTGGACTGAGAATGCCTCCCTGCCAGGCGGAAAAATTTCAGATATGGCTGAATTTATTCAGGATAAACAGGTTGAATATAACGGGTTGGATAAAGACCTCTGCGAACGATATGCCCATCTTTACGGCACCCGCATGGATGATATGCTAAGGGGCTGTGGGGAGGATGCAAAACTCATCGGCCCCGGCCTCTATGACTATGAAGCACGCTTTCTGATCAGGGAGGAATGGGCCATCACGGCTCAAGACATCCTGTGGCGCCGGACAAAGCTCGGCCTCACATGGTCTGAGGATCAGGTAGCACAACTCGAAGAATGGCTGAGCCGTCACATATGAACGGCTCTTCCGTCCGTTGCCATGGCGGCTTCGCGCACGGCTTCGGTTTCTGTGGGATGAGCATGACAGGTATAGGCCAGATCTTCGGCGGTGATGCCTTTTTCCACCGCCAATGTTAATTCGGCAATCATATTGCCCGCATCGGCCCCAATGATATGCGCCCCTAGAATTTTATCTGACGCGGCACAGCTCAGTATTTTAACAAAACCATCCGTCTGGCGGTTGGCCTTGGCGCGGCTGTTGGCGGTGAAGGGGAATTTGCCGACAATATAAGCCGTACCCGCCGCTTTCAATGCTTCTTCCGTCTTACCGACACTGGCCACTTCCGGCATAGTATAGATCACACCCGGTATGGCATCATAATTCACGTGACCCGCAAAGCCCGCGATAATTTCCGCAACCGCCGTGCCTTCGTCTTCGGCTTTATGAGCAAGCATAGCACCACGCACCACATCACCAATGGCATAAATGCCCTTAACATTGGTCTGGAAATGTCCGTCAATTTCAACCTGACCCCGATCGGTCATCTTAACGCCTGCCTTTTCTAAACCAAGACCCTGCGTATAGGGTTTGCGGCCCACGGCAACCAGAACTGTATCGCATTTGATCTGTTCGGCGTCCCCACCAGCGGCGGGTTCAACGGAAACACTGAGCGATGTCTTGGTTTTCTTGACGGCGGTAACTTTTGATTTCAGTTTAAATTTGAAGCCCTGTTTTTTCAGGATACGGGCAAAGGTTTTGCTTACCTCACCATCCATTTCCGGCGTGATGCGGTCCATAAATTCAACAACCGTGACCTCTGCGCCCAGACGTTGCCAGACGGAGCCAAGCTCAAGCCCGATCACGCCACCGCCAATGACAACCATATGTTTTGGCACCTTGGGCAGGCTTAAGGCCCCGGTGGATGATACAACCTGTTTTTCATCAATATCAATGCCCGGCAGTCCCGCCACATCAGAACCCGTGGCTATAACGATATTCTTTGTGGTCAATATAC
>JAGLJX010000116.1 GCA_023142175.1 Emcibacter sp. | reverse complement strand
CAGGCATGGCTGGATTTCCTGATCGAAGGGCTTAATGCAGGGCTGGATATCGCCAGCGGGCTTCATGTGCGTCTGGCTGAAGTTCCTGTCTTAAAAGAAACAGCGGCCAAGAATGGTTGCCAGATTTTCGATGTGCGTTTCCCGACTCAGACCTTTGATGTTGGTACCGGCACCCCCAGAAGCGGCAAGCGGTTGCTGACCGTGGGTACGGATTGTGCGGTGGGTAAAATGTATGTGACCCTCGCGCTGGAAAAAGAAATGCAGAAACAGGGGCTGAATGCCACCTTCCGGGCAACGGGACAAACGGGGATACTCATTGTCGGCTCCGGTGTATCTGTGGACGCGGTGGTGTCTGATTTTATTTCCGGTGCCACAGAATTTATCTGCCCTGAGAATGACCCGGACCACTGGGATGTCATCGAAGGACAGGGGTCACTTTTCCATCCTTCCTATGCTGGCGTGTCCCTTGGGCTTCTGCACGGTGCGCAAGCCGATGCCATAGTTGTATGTCATGAAGCAGGGCGGAAAAGCATTAAAGGAACAGCGGATTTCCCACTGCCCTCCTTAAAAGAATGCATCGCACTGAACCTGCAAATGGGGCGGCTCACCAATCCACATATAAAATGTGTTGGCATTGGTATAAATACATCATCTCTCGATGAGGCGGCGGCAATGGATTACCTGAAAAAAGCTGAGGATGAAACGGGCCTTCCCTGTGCCGACCCGGTTCGTACAGGTGTGGCTGCAATCGTAGAGAATTTGTTATGAAAATTTTAGTCACAGAAGAATGGCGCAAATTATCAGAGCCATTCATCATTGCCCGTGGAACCATAACAGAGGTTGGCTTGGTTGTTGTCAAGATTGAACAGGATGGCATAATTGGCATGGGCGAATCCTGCCCGCAGGATTTTCTTGGGCAATCCGTGGAAAGTGAACTCACCCGGTTGAAAATCGCCAAGCCCAGAATAGAGCAGGGTATAACACGGGAAGAACTGGCAGAATTCATGCCCGCCTGTTCGGCCCGTAATGCCCTAGACTGCGCCCTGTGGGATCTGGAAGCCAAAACCACTGGCAAGGATATATGGCAAATTTCAGGCCTCAAAGAACCCGCAGAGCCGCTTGCGGGCGACATCACTGTAGGAATTGGCTCACCAGAGTGGATGGAAGACAAAGCACGGGGCTTTTCAAGTTTTGACCTGATTAAAATCAAGCTCAACCGTGAATTAGTCATGGAACGCATGAGGGCGGTTCGTGCGGGCGCGCCAAATGCCGATTTTATTGTCGATGTGAATGAAGACTGGACATTAGATGAATTGAAACTCTATGCGCCTCAGCTAAAAGAAATTGGGGTCAAGATGATCGAGCAACCGTTAAAAAAGGGGATGGATGATGGCCTTATCGATTATAATTGCCCCCTGCCCCTTGGCGCGGATGAGAGCTGTTACGAACGGTCTGATCTCGACTTTCTGGTAGGCCGTTACCAATTCATAAATATCAAGCTGGATAAAACCGGCGG
>JAGLJX010000115.1 GCA_023142175.1 Emcibacter sp. | reverse complement strand
TGGTCGGAATATAGTTATCCGGCGAATTATCCTTCATCACAGTATAAACATGCCAGTGGGTCCGAACAGACGAGCGCACATAACCCATCAGGGCCATTAGCCAGGTGAAGGCCACTGGCAATGCGAACAACGCATATTGAGAACGGTTCGTGACCTTGCCCCATTCACTGGGCAGCATCTTAGCCCCTTTATACATAAAGCTGTCGATGGTCATGCCCACCACAATCACGATCAGCGTGGATGCCACCTGCATAACACTGGAGCCAACTTTGTAAACCGTATTGGTGAAATAGCCGTAATAAACCCCGGCAAAGATCACATTGGCAACCGCCACAACATATATAGCGACCATAAAGGCATTTCCGGCCTGCTGCCATGATACTACCGCCTCTTTATCGGAACGGCGATAAAGCTGGAACGACAGGAAGGTGAAGATCAGCATCAGGTTAACCGCAATATTCTTAGCCGGCATAATCCCCAGCGGCCCAAGAAGTTTATGATGACTGCCACCAAGGGTCGCCACCTCCTGCGCACTCAGAATCAATGTATGAGGTGTCACCCAGATTAGGAAGCCAACCACCAGAATGGCTGCAATATATTTGATCATCCACCGATAACGGATAGAACCCACGGTACGCGACATACCAGACCACAGGTAATAATTAGCCGCCAACAGGATGGTGCCAATCAAGACCGCCTGAATGATGAACAGCCACGCGAGTATTCCGCCCATGGCCGTGATGCCCATCTGCTGTGAATAGGCATAGATTTCAGCCATCAGCCAATAGCCCGCAAAAGGCAGCGGCAGGAAGGCAAGAATTGCAATGAAGTTAGACGTATAGCCCATCCAGTCATAATGGGCTTTTTCCGCTTTGGTTTTCGCGCTGAGGAATTTATAAGCCGCATAAGCACCCACAATCGCACCACCAAAAGCAATATTAGCAATGAAGCGATGCAGATTGATCGGGTTCCACAAGGGGCCTTTCATAACCTCCCATATACCGCCCGTAACCGCACCTGTCGCTACATCAACGCCCGTAGGTGCCATCATGAACGTGACCCATGCATTTGCCACAAACAGCAATGTGGTTCCCACCACGTTCAGCGTCAGGCCAAGGGTGAGATGCACCCATTTCCGATTACCATACCGCAACGCATTCCAGCTGTAATAATACATATAGAGAACCGCGCTCTCCAGAAAGAACAGCAGCGCATAGACCATTACCTGCGAACCGAACACCTGAAACAGGTAATTCATCAAATCCGGGTAAAGCATAAACAGGGCAAAGGCCAGCGTGCCGCCGAACAAGGCCGTCAAGGAGTAGGCCGTCATGCTTATTTTCATAAACTCATGGGCCATATCATCGTAGCGGTCATCGCCGGACTTGAATCCAATCCACTCGATCACCAGTACAAACAATGGAACCGCCAAGACAAAGGCCGCAAGGAACAGATGCATTTGAGCCAGCAACCAGACCACAGCACGACTGCTGACACCAAGGGTTGGATAATCCTCCCGGCCGGGCCGGACGATATCCATGAGTTTCTTCATATCAAATTCTTGAGCGGCCTGAGCAGGCTCCGCAGCAAAAACATCCTGAACAAAGGAAAAACCTGTCCCAACCATAAGAGTTGAAATAAGAATCATAAGGAGAGCAATTTTTTTCATGTCATCCCTACTGCGCTGGTGTCATATCAAAATTTAAGGGCAAGCCCTGAGACGTCATTATAAAATGATCCACCCCATAAAACATAAGCAAGGCCAAGGCAAATGCGCCAAGCCAGATAGTCAGATTTCCGTTCATTGAAGATACGCCCTGTTTAACCATGATGAACTGTCACACCATGTGAATATATAAGTAGCCACCAGAAAAATACTGCTGATGCTGCTAATGCTACAAAAAACAATGTTTTACCCCATGATGAAGAACCATCAGATGAGGTTTTTTGGTTTTTATCAACCATATTTTATTCACATGCCTTTTTTTGTGAAAATACTTCCTAAATTTTGATTGTGAAAAATAACTCAAAAAAAAGGAAACTGAATTGATATAAGTCAATTGCGTAACCTATAAATGCTTTAAATAATATTTTAATTCAATAATATAATATTTTACTTCAATAATAATGGAACGAATTTGTATCATGGCAGAAAAGGCGCGCAGGGTAGCCGATAGTCGGCATTATACCGATACAGTGAATGCATTGACCGCTCTCCTCAAAAATGGGAATGAGGCCGATAGATGTTATGCGGCGCAGGCTCTTGGAAAAATCAAAGATCAAACGACGATCCCTCTGCTCATCGAAAAATTACGTGACGAGGATGTTGATGTCTGTAGCGATGCGGCCACCGCCCTTGGCGCCATAGGGCATGTGAGCGCCCTTCCGGCCCTGCTTGAAAGCCTAAATAACGACCCGGACGGCGAAGTCTTGATGGTCGTGGTCGATGCATTAGGGTGCATAGATGACCCAGAAGCCATAAAAGCCCTGCTCAACATTTCCCATGTCTGCCCAGCTCATATCGAAGAACTGGAAGATGACTGGGATTATTACTGGGACATTCAGTTAAAAGCCGTTAAGGCTCTGGGTGCCAGAGGAATAGAAGAAGCCACACCCATATTATTGAACCTTCTACAGGATGAAGACGGACAGGATATTGAGAGCGACATCCTCGCTGCCCTGTCAAAAATCGAAATATCCGGTGAGGATGCACTGATCCGGCTCGCCGCAGATGTTTCGGCACGCACACGCCGCCGGGCCCTCATCGCCCTGACAAAGTCAGCCAGCAAAAAAAGCCTTGAATGTATCGGAAATGCCCTGTCTGATCCCGCAGCAGATGTACGGGAACAGGCGCTTGTATCCCTTGAAAAACGGGCGGCCCTGCCCTATTTCAGCGCCATTCTGAAGCTGATGGCCGATAATAAAGAAAATGTCCGTGCCCGCGCTATGGAAGTCGCCCTGCATTTCAGCAGTATGGTTGGAAAATCTCACGCTTTGATCGACACTGCCAAAACCATGATCAGAGACCGCCATGAGAAGGCTAGAATCACCGCGCTTAATATCCTCTATAAT
>JAGLJX010000114.1 GCA_023142175.1 Emcibacter sp. | reverse complement strand
CAATCTTTATTGAGGATCAAGACACTAAAATCCTGATTGATACAACGCCGGACCTGCGCGAACAATGTCTTGATGCGGGCATCAGCCATATAGATGGGGTGCTTTATACCCATGATCATGCGGATCATACCCATGGAATAGATGATCTGCGGGCCATCAAACATATTATGAAACGACGGGTTGAGATCTATAGCAACGCCCGTACCATCTCAGTACTGCGGAAACGATTTGATTATATTTTCGAGGGCAAAGAAGGCTATCCTGCTATCCTGAATAGTAACGTGATCGCGAATGAGGAATTCGAAGTCGGGTCACTAGCAGTTCAGCCGTTTGACCTTGCTCACGGCAACTCTATAACTTTAGGTTTTCGTTTAAATAAAATAGCTTATACTACAGATGTTAATGCTATACCTGATGATAGTGAGAAATATCTTCACGGGCTAGACTTGTGGATTGTAGACACTCTGCGTCCAGAGCCACACCCGACTCATTCTCATCTGGAACAGACATTAGGCTGGATTGAAAAATACAAGCCAAAACGCGCCCTATTGACTCATATGACATGGGACCTAGACTATGAGACTCTTAAAAAGACACTGCCCGAAAATATAGAACCTGCCTATGATGGTATGGTCATAGAGATTTGAGTATTAAGCATGCAAAATAGCAACCGGAATATTTCGCTGCTCTTTATCAGTCAGGCCATTGCGCTGACATCGACCATAACCATAGTGACCTATTCGGCTCTGGTGGGTAAAATGCTCACCCAAAGCACCGCAATGGCTACTATTCCGGCGGCGCTGGGCCTGATCGCGGCGGCATTGACCGCCTATCCGGCTTCCATGTTTATGAAAAAATATGGCCGTAAAAAGGGCTTTCAGTTGGGGGCCGCTTTTGCTCTTATCTCTGGATCTCTCACCTATTATGGTATTTTCAGTGCCAATTTCCTACTGTTTAGCTTTGGTGTTATGATTCATGGCGTCTTTCAGTCCTTCGCGGCCTTTTACCGTTTCAGCGCCATGGAAGTCACCCCACCGCACCGACACAAACATGCGGTCTCCTATGTTCTTGCCGGGGGTTTGCTCGCGGCATTTGTAGCCCCCAGTACTGCCCGTTTTTTTGAAGCCATTTTCTATCTTCCAATTCCCTATGCAGGAACATTTATTCTTGTGATAATGCTGAGTTTCCTGACCCAGTTTGTTCTCTTGTTTCTAAAATTTCCCGATCAGGGAGATAAGTTGACAAATAAGATAGAGGAGGCGGGGGCCAAACCATCATTTCTTCAGGTCATAAAGCGGCCTGTTTTTCTCTGTGCCAGCCTTAATGCGGCGGGTGCTTACCTCATTATGTCTTACGTCATGACGTCAACGCCGATACAAATCGTCGAATACTGTGGGCTTCAGATTAGCGATGCAGCCAGTGTTATCCAATGGCATGTGGCAGCAATGTTTATGCCTGCGTTCTTTTCCGGTTCGCTGATAGCCCGTTTTGGCTCTGTTAAAATGATTCTGGCCGGTATGTTTTGTCTGGCTTGTTCTGCGACTTTTGCCATTCAGGGGATAGAGCTTATTAATTTCTATGGCTCGCTGGTGATGCTCGGACTGGGCTGGAATTTTATGTTTACTTCCGGCACCACTTTGCTGGAGAGGGCTTATTCGCCTTCGGAAAAGGCCCATGTTCAGGGAATCAATGACTTTATTGTTTATGGATTGACGGCGGCATCTACGTTGACTTCCGGGTTTATGCTGGAAACCATTGGCTGGATAAATATGAATAAGCTGGTCTTTGGTATATTGGGTTTGTTGCTAATCGTGACCTTTAGTTATGTTTTGTCAGAACGAAATACAATTGTCGCTAAATAATCTAATCCTAAACTTATTTATTAATACTTGCTTAATAAGTATATTCTAATTTATCAAAATACTTAATTTTTATAAATTGGGGTAAATTATGCAGACTTCTAAATCAAAAAGAAATACTGAATACCTAAATGGCATGGTAGCAAACAAGGGGTTTCCAGTTGCCATAATAGCTGCGGTTGTGACTATTACCGTTTCACCATATTTATTAAATCTACTTGGTGTGGATTTTTCCACTGAGGTAAGTGGTTTTAATGTTGAATTAATAGCAGGCAAGAACTTGCTTAAACCCGCTCTTGTGGATGAAATGTTCAACACATTGCGTGGTGGTATACAACATGCTTTACTGGAATGGAGTTCGGTCATAATTGCCTTGTTGACTGTTCTGTTTTCTTTCATTCATTACCGTAATAACAATGATTTAACCGTGCCAATTATTGGTATTGCACTGGTAAGTTCCGGTTTTATGGATATGTTTCATACGCTGGCTGCTACGCGCCTTATTAATGGTGTGGCAGAAAATATAAATTTAATCCCGTTCACCTGGGCGTTATCAAGAGGCTTTCATAGCTTAATTTTGATTGTTGGTATTTTAATAATACTTTTTATCATTAAACAAAAAACAAACCAAAATAACGCCAAAGTAATAACCCTTGTAAGTATATCATTTATTGGTGTTGCTTATGTCCTTGTTTATTTGGCGGCGACAAGTGAAAATCTGCCACAAACCCAGTTTCCTGCTAATTTAATTACCCGGCCTTATGATACTTTTCCTTTACTTATTCTTATTTTATCAGCCCCTTTATTCTGGTATCTTCATAAGCAAAGGCCCTCGTTATTCACGGTTGCTCTGATCCTTGCGCTAGTGCCGGATATTGCCATTGAAGCTCATATGGCTTTTGGTTCATCGTCCTTGTTTGATAACCATTTTAATATTGCTCATTTCCTGAAAATCATAGCCTATATGGTTCCCTTCATGGGTCTAATGATGGATTATATCTTTGCTTATACCCAGCTTTCGCGTGAAGTTGATGAAAAACAAAGTGTTCAGGAAGATTTGCTAAAATCCAAAATATTAGCCGAAATCACATCACTGCGCATGGAGGCAATATTATCATCCGCCGCTGATGCCATCATCACCATAAATAACAGAGGCAGCATATTGTCATTCAACCAATCGGCCTGCACCATGTTTGGTTACCGACATGGTGAGATATTAGGTCAAAATATAAAAATACTTATGGATACTGATAACAAGAAAGCCCATGACGGTTATCTATCAAAATATAACGTAACGGGTAAAAAACATATGATTGACAATACGCGGGAGGAAATGGCAGTCCGCCGTAATGGTGAATTTTTTCCCATGGATCTTTCAGTATCAGAGGTAAAAACGGAAGGAGAACCCATCTATACTGCGTTTATTCGTGACATAACCGAACGTAAACAAGCGGAAAACGATCTCAGACTCGCTAAACTTCAGGCGGAAGAGACTTCAAAAATGAAATCAGAATTTCTAGCCAATATGAGCCACGAAATTAGAACACCCATGAATGGCGTGATCGGAACCACGGGATTACTTCTGGATACCAAACTTACTACGGAACAGCGTCATTATGCAGAAACAACGATGGGGTCTGCGGATGCTTTGCTATCCCTGATTAACGACATTCTAGATTTTTCAAAGATAGAAGCGGGCAAAATGGACCTTGAGGAGGTAGATTTCAATATTCAGATTCTCATGCAGGATATTCTGGAAGCGATGGCGTTCAAATGTACTGACAAGGATATTGAACTGTTGTTTTATTTTGATAGCGATGTAGTCAAAAATGTTATTGGGGACCCGGGCCGGGTTCGTCAGATTGTTACAAATCTTCTAAGTAATGCCATTAAATTTACCGAAGAAGGCCATATAGCGCTGAATGTATACTGTCAGGAGCTGGCCGATGGGCACGTTAACTTCCATATTGAAATAGAAGACACAGGAATAGGGATTGCCCCAGACAAGCAGAAGTTGATTTTTAATGAATTTGATCAAGCCGATAATACTACCACGCGTAAATTCGGCGGTACTGGCCTTGGGCTTTCAATATGTAAAAGCCTTGCAAAACTAATGGGAGGTGAGGTTGGCCTTGAAAGTGATTTGGGCAAAGGATCGACATTCTTGGTAGCCATAACCCTGAAGAATAATACCGATATGGTCGAGGAATTTGAGGCCATTGATCATAATCTTATAGCCAATAGCAAAATACTTTCCGTAGACGACAGTGGTCTGGCAAATAAAATTATTTATGATCAATTAAACCCCCTTGGCAGCATTGTTACCTGTGTATCATCAGGGGCAGAGGCAATAGAAAAACTGAAAGATGCGGTGGAGAAGGGTGAGCC
>JAGLJX010000113.1 GCA_023142175.1 Emcibacter sp. | reverse complement strand
CTTGTAACATCAGCACCTGTGAATGGAGATGGTAAAAAAATGAAAAACAGCGGCTTTGCCGGTTATTTGCTTAAGCCGTTGTTTCCAAGGGAAATTGTTAATATTATTTCACTACTCCTTGGCGCGCGCAATGCTAAGAGACCACTCCCTCTGATCACACGGCATAACATCACAAAAAGTGATTTGGTGGAGCAGAAAAAAGTAAACTTTAACCATAAACATATACTTCTTGCCGAAGATAACCCGGTTAATAAAATGATAGCAACCACCATTCTCGAAGGATATGGTTGTATTGTAACACCGGCTGGGAATGGTATAGAAGCAATTAATATGTTCAATTTACGGAAGTTTGATCTCATATTCATGGATTGCCAGATGCCGGAAATGGGTGGCCTGGAAGCCTCTATGAAAATCCGTGATATTGAACGGGCAAGTAATGTGACCAGAACACCGATTATTGCCTTTACGGCCAATGCTATGGATGGGGACAGGGAAGAATGCATTGAGGCGGGTATGGATGATTATTTATCAAAACCTATCGCACAGAATACCCTTCATAAAATGCTCGGCAGATGGTTGAATGACGGTCAAGCCCAAAAGGAGAGTACCATAATAGAAACTGATCAAGTTGAGAATGTGGTTATTGATTATGAAATTTTAAAAAGCCTGAAAGAAATCACTGGTGGTCAGCATCTCAAGATATTAAAAATATTCCTTGTGATGTCTTCGAATACAATCCCGGCAATCACCTATGCAATCAGGACTAATGATACCGTAGCGCTTAAACGTGAAGCGCATTATTTTAAAGCATCCAGTCTACAGATAGGCGCTACTGTGCTGAACGAGATGATTATCGAACTTGAGAATTACGGCAAACGCGATAACCTGCTGGGAATTGAACCTTTACATGATAGATTTATATCACAAGCAGAATTAGTCATGGACGAAATAAATAAATACATAAATAAGGAAATAGTAGCTTAGATCTAATATAAAATGTTCCATAATATAAATTATACGCATAATTTATATTATTCTTATCCTAAAGTATTTTGCTGTTATGGCGCTAGGCTGCTCTGTTCATCACTAGCAAATCAGTGCTTCGTCCCATTCATACGCCGTTTCATCGCAAACGACTATTTATTTATATATAGCCTGCTACCTTAATGTGGAAGATATATTGTAACAGGATGTGAAATGAACTGGCCTTTAATAAGCCTGAAGTGCATAGCTACTATGGCTGCAAATGATGACAAAATATTCCTGCCCAGCCCCCCTGCGCAGGATCGCGAAAAACGCAGAAAAGCGGACTGCTTTAAAGAATATCCCCAAACAAATCCAATCCTCCGTAGGGACGGCGTTGGCATGGGCATCCTTCAGGACCACACGCCTGATTATGGATGCCCTGCCTGCTGGCCAGGTCTGAAATTTTATGCATGATCGTCAGTCGTCGGCTACAATAAAGAATCCTTGCTGTACGAAGAGATATCTTGATTATACACACCGGACAAAGCTATATTTACGGGATAGCGCAGAATGGATTTCCTGAACGGGCAAATAATCATGCCGGATTACCCTGCGCCAATGATGTTAATGTTATAATATGGGACGGAGAAACATTGCGTCCTGCAAGTTAGGTATCAATTGGATAAAAAACTAAAAAACCTGATTGAGCATAAGGAAAAATTATTCTGGGCTCTGCAAATTTCCGGCTGGATCGCATATTGCGCAGCCCGAACCCTTAATGCCTATGCGCTTGGGGAAAAGCCAGAATTTATTTATGCGGTCATGATGGGAGTTATTGGCGGATTCTGGATTACAATCGGCCTGCGCCATATTTACCAGTTTTTTCGCCAATCCAATATGTCTTCCATTGCATTATTAATCTCAACTATCCTGTGCATTGGCATAAGCTCCATGCTGTTTTCATTTGTTGAAGTCTGGTCAATGAACCAGCTGTATGATCCGGACTGGACAATGCAGGGGCTTGGGTTCTTATATCGCACACTCTATGACACTTTTGTTTTAATGGCATGGACGGGGTTGTATTTTATCATCAACAATCATTTTGAACTGCAACAGCAGAAAGAAATGTATCTTGCCGCCTCTGCTCAAGCCCATCAGGCCCAGCTAAAGATGTTGCGTTATCAATTGAACCCCCATTTCCTGTTTAATACCCTCAATGCTATTTCAACATTGGTACTGGATAAACAATCCAAAGAAGCCAATAGTATGTTAACAAAATTGAGTGCTTTTTTAAGGTTCAGTCTGGTCAGTCAGCCCATGCAGAAAACGACAGTTGAAGAAGAAGTTTATGCTCTATCGCTATACCTTGATATTGAAAGAGTAAGGTTTCAGGAACGTCTGAAAATTGATATAGACATTTCAGATGAAGCTAAATCAGCTTTGATACCCAGCCTGCTGCTACAGCCAATAGTGGAAAACTCTATTAAATACGCTATTAATCCCAAAATAGATGGCGGTACAGTCAAGATTAAGGCGATTATCAAGGATAAAAATCTTAATATTACGCTATCAGATGACGGCCCCGGTTTAAGCAAAGATAAACCTAAGCAATTGGGTCAGGAATCTAGCGGTGTCGGGATTGCAAATACTAAAGAAAGACTGGCAAAATTATATCCGGGTAAAAGTAGTTTCAGTATTATCAGCCGGGATGGAAAAGGCGTAACTATTATTATCACCTTGCCTTGTGAATATAAAACAAATGAAAATAGCGATGAGCTATATTCGGAGGTTGCTCAATGACAGGAAAAAAAATCAGAACACTATTGGTTGATGATGAAGCACTTGCCTTGCGTGGGTTAGAGCTTCGGCTAGAGGAATATGAAGATATTGAGATCATAGGTACCTGCGCCAACGGTCGTGAAGCCATCAAGAAAATACGGGCCGAACGCCCTGCCCTTGTGTTCCTGGATATTCAAATGCCCGGTTTTGATGGTTTTTCAGTGGTTAAGGCACTTGCTAAAGAAGAAATGCCGCTGATTATTTTTGCGACTGCATTTGATCAATATGCCATTAAGGCTTTTGAAACCCATGCTCAGGATTATTTACTAAAACCTATTGAGGAAGATCGCCTGAAAGAGGCCATAATCAAGGTTCGCAGCTTGGTGCAGGAACGTATCTCTATCGAGCAGAATGCAAAACTCATTAATTTAATCAGGTCAATGGACAATCCGCCGACCCTTGAATTATCAGAAATAATAAATTCGCATGATATTTCGCTGGAAAATAATTATGAAGCCTACCTTCATATAAAAGACCGGGGCCAGATAACGCGGGTGAATATATCAACCGTTGAATGGATCGATGCCGCCGGCGATTATATGTGCCTGCATACTGAGGGGAAAACCCATATCCTAAGGGAGACTATGAAGAATATGGAAAAGAGACTAGACCCCGAATTATTCCAACGCGTTCACAGATCAACTATCATCAATATTTCCAAAGTCAAAGAGCTTCAGCCAACAAGCGGGGGGAAATATCAAATAACGCTGGAAAGCGGTGCGGAGCTTCAGATCAGCCGCAATTACCGGAATGTTTTGGCTAAGTTTCTATAATTATTTTTATACAATAATGTTATATTGCTTAATCAATGTATAAATTGTTGGTCGGCTGACATCTAGTATTTTAGCGGCTTTGCTGATATTTCCTTCAGCCTGTTTTATGGCATTATTAATGGCTATTATATCGGCATTTTCTCTCACCATCTTTAAGTTAAATACTTTTTGTTCTTCACCATCGAGGTTCAACTCCATATCTTCGGATGTGATATTTTTTCCATCACACATAATTACAGCTCTTTTTACCCTGTTCTCCAATTCACGCACATTTCCTGGCCAGCCATATGAGGCTATTGAGGTCAGGGCATTTTTCGTGAAGCCGTTCACCTGTTTCTTCATTTCACCGTTAAATTTAATTAAAAACACCTTTGCCAGAAGAACGGCATCCCCTTCTCGCTCAGCAAGTGGAGGGATATTAATGGTAATCTCACTCAGACGGTAATAAAGATCTTCCCGGAATACACCTTCCGCAATATCGCTTTTAATATCCTGATGAGTGGCACATATAACACGTACATTAACAGGGATTTCCTTTCGGCCGCCTACTGGTTCAATGATACGTTCTTGCAAAAATCGGAGAATTTTGGCCTGTAATGACAGCTGAAGATCACCAATTTCATCTAGAAACAACGTTCCCCCTTCGGCCAGTTCAATTTTACCACGGGTGCTTTTAATTGCCCCCGTAAAAGCGCCTTTTTCATAGCCAAACAATTCACTCTCGAGAAGATTTTCCGGAATTGCAGCACAGTTAATAGCAACAAATTTATTATCTCTTCTATCGCTGAGGTCATGAACAGCTCTCGCCAGAAGCTCCTTGCCCGTACCGCTGCCACCGAGCAATAGCACCGACACGTTTGTCGGGGCGACACGTTCCACCATATCACAGACTTTATACATATTTGAGCAGCCCGTAATCAATCCCTGAATACGAGAAGCCTGATTAGCTTTAGATAATCTCTTATTTTCTTTTTCCAGATCATACAGGCGGAACGCTCTGTCTACAATTAAGCCCAGTTGATCAGTATCAACTGGTTTCTGGTAAAAATCATAGGCGCCCATGGAAATTGCCTTCAGGGCGCTTTCATGGACGTCATGGCCGCTTGCAACAATAATCTTTGTGTTGGGGGCTATTTCCAGAATTCTTTCTAACGTAGCAAAACCCTCGGAAGTACCATCAGGATCAGGTGGCAGACCAAGGTCTAAGGTTACGACAGGAGGGTTATCGGCTTGCATTGCCTCAAGGGCCGTCTCTTGCTCACCCACTATGGTCGTATTATATTTTTCGAAATTCCACTTATATTGCCTTTGGAGACCGGGGTCATCCTCTACAACCAGTAAATTTCTTTTATCATCTGACATATTTCGCTCACCTTAACTTACAAAATGACTTTTGGCCAAACGCATATAAACCTTCATGGTTGTTCCTTCGCCTTTTTTACTTTTCACGTCTAACTTGCCACCTAGCCTTTTAATCATTTCTCTGCTTTCATAAGCCCCTATACCATAACCATTTTCTTTAGTTGATCTAAAAGGTCTGAATAATTCATTCTGAATGAAACTTTGTTCCATCCCATGGCCGTTATCTATAACCTTAATAATAGCAAAACCAGCTTCACGTGACAGGATAAGTTTCAGCTTGGTATCGTTTTCTTCGCAAGCCTCAATTGCATTTTCGATGAGATGCACAAAGATAGTCTCGACACTTTCCTGATCCGCATATATTTCTATGTCATTCTCTTGTCTTTCAAAGGCAATATCCAACTCTCGTCTATCATAGTTTTTGACTATTTTTTCCATAATTTTATTTATATTAAGGCTCTCGTCCTTTTTATCCTGTGAAGGTTCCTGAACGACAGTGATACGCGAAAGCAAGCTATTCATTTTTGCTACTGAATCCTGAACAGTTAATATCATATCTTTTTGAAATTCAGGATTATCGGCGTGTTTTTCCGCATTTCTGACGATAAGGGATAACTGGCTGGCTAAATTTTTAATATCATGGACAACAAATGCAAATTTTCGGTTGAAGGATTCAAATTCGCGGGATTCTGCAAGGGCTATTTCCGCATTTTGCTCTGCTAAATAACTGGCTAATTGACGGCCTATAGTTTTTAAAAGGTCCGTGCTTTCCCAATTCAAATTATTTTTAACACGGGACTGTAGCAGAACGACAAAACCAACCAGTTTTCCTAAATGGTTTAGCGGTAAAATGAGCCAATATTCAGAATTGCTCAATAACCATTTGGGGACAGCAAGATCATGCCGTTTTATTTTTCCCTCTGCTATATCTTCGTTAAGGTCAACAACCCATTCTTCCTGCTCTAAAAATTTTATAAAATTGTCATCCGAATCTAGCTCTTCTGCTATTTCATAATGGAAATTCCATTTGGTCGTCAGTTGATAAACATTTGAGTGGCCACAGAGCCACAATGCCCCGCCATAGCTATCCATCACATCCGAAAGTGTTTTAATGACCCGCTCTCTAAGGTCATACTGTTCCCCGGTTGCCGATATTGTGTTGATAAATTTCAGCCATTCATCGCGATAATCATAGCGGTACTGGAAAAAATGCTTGGATAATAATACTTTTGTCAAAGCCCTGTATTTTCCAGAGGAAATAAATACTACCAAACCCATCAGTGCGGATAAAATGAATGTAATCTGAAGTATATTACCCCACTTGCCGCCATAATTTTGCAGAAAATAGCCAGCCATGGCCATGCCAAATAAATAGGACCCTGTTCCGATAAGGGTGATCGTATGAAAAGCAACCTTTCGGGATACTTTAACATTCAGGTTCCATGATGGGTTTCTTGAGACGGCCAGCGCGAGAAAAGGAATGGTCAGAAAATTCACCATCCCCCGTGCTTCGAGCAGTTTCCCGCCGATAACAGGGAACAGCAAAATATCGGCATATAAAAGAAAATCATAGATATAAAGCGCCGCCACCGCCCATAGTAAAAGCTTTATCCCGCCTCTCTGTTCATTGGCGGAGTTGCGATAAAGATTTTCGATAAGAAGAAAAACAACGGCACTCAGGACAAGAGCGCTATAAATTTGAAGTTCTGCGGGTGCAAAAAATCCAAGATAAAAACTTACTGGTGTGATGGCTAAGAAATTAAACGTAATTATGACAATCAGAAAAAAGGAAAGATATAATAATAATTTCTTCCCATAATTCTCATTTTCCTGCATTTTCCAAATTCTTGACAACAATAAGGAAAATAAAATTATCCAGGCTGCGCCACGTAAAGTCTCTAGAAATGGCAGGAAAACAGTTAAGTTCGTTATCCCCAGAAAAGTGACCCCGGTTGCCAATGACCACAAAGCACTAACGCTGATCGCAGTTGTCAGCCAAAGGCTTTCTCTGCGATTTTTTTTGCTAATAATAAGGTAAACAGCCAAGGTAAAATAAGCCACCCCAGCAAGAACAAAGGTTATAAAACCAATATCACTAAACTCTTTTCCCATATGATTATTTTACCTCACGCCACCCAGCCATATTATGGCACGCATAGTTTTGGGGAGTATAAGAAAATCATACCATAAAGAATAGTGTTAATTTTCAAATTGTTGTCATATTTACATTAAACAGGCTTGTAAAAGAAGGATAAAGAGCTACATTAATCCTTGAAAAAGCACTATCCATAATAACGAGATTAGTCGTGGAATATTTTTCTGTAATAGGTGGACTTATACTTCTGGTCATTGCCGGAGACAAGCTGGTTGATGGCTCCGTCGCCATTGCGGAACGTTTTCATATCAGTAAATTGGTCATTGGTATTACGGTGGTATCTTTCGGCACCTCTGCCCCGGAGTTGGTGGTTGGGATTGATGCTGCCCTTTCGGGAGCGGCTGAAATAGCGCTAGGTAATATCGTCGGCAGCAATATTGCCAATGTACTTCTCGTTCTTGGTATTCCCGCGCTTTTTTATCCCTTCATTTGTAAAGACAAAGAAATATGGCATAGCCTTCTGTATATGTTGCTGGCCACGATTCTGTTTGTTGTGTTGGCTTACTTCGGCCCGCTCCATATCTGGCAAGGCATGGTCATGATAACTTTACTTGCCCTATTCCTGTTTTTCGCTGTAAAGCGTGCCACCAGCAATATCAGGATTCTGAAGCATGATATTGATTTTGCCGAACGGGTATTGGAAGATGTGGACGTTCATTCAGATATTAAAATTCCCATGTCTCATGCGGTGGTTACCACGGTTCTTGGGTTGGCGGGTCTCGCATTTGGCGCACATATTCTGGTGGATGGAGCGGTTATCATTGCCCGTACCGTTGGAGTATCAGAAGCCATGATAGGACTGACCATTATTGCTATCGGCACATCACTGCCGGAACTGGTAACGTCCCTTATGGCTGCGCGAAATAAGCACGGTGATGTTGCCATGGGTAATATTATTGGCAGCAACCTGTTTAATATACTTGCGATAATGGGCATCACGTCAATAGTGGCACCTATTGCAATTCCAGAACAATTTTTCCGCGTGGATTTCCTAATTATGATTGCGACATCATTGATATTGATCCCTATTGCTATGGGCAAAATAAAAATTAATCGCCCGCTTGGGGTTATCTTTTCCCTGCTTTATATCCTCTATATCTTTTTCCTCGTCTCACAATCGAATCTTATTTGATTGCCAAAGCGACCCTTTCATACTAACTAAGGTACAAACCACAAAGGATACGGATAAGCATTATGAAAGCTAGCAACCTAACCCCTATGAGATATGCCGATGCATCACGCTCTGTGCGTCACGTTTTTATTCGTGATCTGGTGCTGGACAGCTATATCGGGGTTTATGATCATGAGAAAAGTAGCGCCCAGAAAATACGGGTTAATGTGGACCTGTCGGTTATTGAAAAATCCCATAGTCTTGATGATAATATTGATAATGTGGTTTGCTATGAAAAAATTGCCAGCGCGATAGAAACCATCGTCAAATCCGGCCATGTGCATCTTGTGGAAACACTAGCAGAAAACATCGCAGAAATGAGCCTTCAAGACGCTAGAATTTCGTGCGTACGGGTTTGTGTCGAAAAACTTGAGGCTATCAAAAATACGACTAGTGTTGGCATTGAGATAGAACGACACCGTAAATGAATGTTATTTTATTCTTATATTTAAATATCTCTTTCCTCTAGAAAAAAACCTTGAATTATCAATGTTTAGCTGATTCTCAGCGCTTACTTGTACACACAAGAACTTAATTAATTAATTTCACTTGCGAAACAACCGGACTTACAAATAGTTTTCTTCTTATAACCAACTTGACTTTATAATTATCTATATATTTCAATGCATTATAGAATATGCCTATTTTTTAGGCAAAAAGCTAAAACCCCAATGTTCCTGCCCTTAAACATAAGAGACACAAAAGTTATTCACTGACTTATCCACAGGATTCGTGGATAGTTTTTTTTCGAAACCAATGCATCTGCTTTAGCCGTTGATTTCTAACGACTTTAACTTTTTATTATCCCCATTGGCATTTAAATTATGGCATTGGAAAAATCCTGAATTTAATTTTTTTTAGTATTTATCGTTGAAAAATCTGTTATTTTTTCTCCATGCTGATTCTGCTGGATTTATGACTGGAATAAACGTGACTGAAGGCGTAAAGATCATAAAAAAATATGTGATAAATTTACCCAGTAAACCGGGGGTTTATCGCATGATGGATGCAAACGACAAAGTGCTTTATGTGGGCAAAGCCAAAAGCCTGAAAAGCAGAGTTTCCAACTATACGAATATCACCAGTCAACCCTACCGAATAGCGCGAATGGTCACGGAAACTCGCTCAATGGAATTTGTGACTACCCATACAGAGGTGGAGGCGCTGCTCCTAGAAGCCAATATGATCAAGCGTCTAAAACCGCTCTATAATATTCTGCTACGTGATGACAAATCCTTTCCCTATATTCTGATAGATACCACCCACCCTGCCCCACAGGTTAAAAAGCATCGTGGCGCCAAAAATCGTGAAGGGTATTATTTTGGCCCCTTCGCTTCAGTAAGGGCCGTTAATCACAGTCTTCATATTTTACAGAAGGCCTTTCTACTCAGAACCTGTTCAGACAGTGTCTATAATGCCCGCACCCGTCCCTGCCTGCTTTATCAAATCAACCGCTGTGCCGGACCGTGTGTGGAAAAGATCTCCCTTACTGAATATAAAAAGCTGGTACAGTCGGCCCATGATTTCCTTAGCGGGAAAAGTCAGGCCATTAAACAAAACCTGACCCTCAAGATGGAAAAGGCCAGTGAGGATACCGCCTATGAGATGGCCGCACTTTACCGGGACCGGCTCAAGGCGCTGGCCACTGTGCAGTCCCGACAGGATACTGGTCAGGGACATGTTGAGGAGGCCGATATTATCGCCGGTTATCAGCAAGGCGGTCAAAGCTGTATTCAGGTGTTTTTCTTTCGGGCAGGACAGAATTGGGGAAATAAGGCTTATTTTCCCCGCCATCACAAAGACCAGAAGATGGATGACATATTGCCGGCATTTATATCACAATTCTATGACAATAAGCCCCCGCCCCGCCTTATATTGGTCAATGGAGACCTTTCTCAAAGAGCTTTGCTACAGGAAGCCCTGAGTATTAAGGCAAAGCATAAAGTTGACATCGCTATTCCTAAACGTGGTGATAAGCTGGATTTGATCCGCATGGTCGAAAAAAATGCCAAAGAAGCGTTGGAAAGACGCCTAGCAGAAAAATCATCCCAGAAGAAATTATTAGAAGCGGTCGCAGAAAAATTTAATCTGGATAGCACGCCAGACCGTATTGAAATTTATGATAACAGCCATATTTCAGGAACCAATGCCCTTGGCGCCATGGTGGTTTCCGGGCCAGAGGGCTTTGACAAAGGCAGCTATCGGAAATTCAACATCAAATCCACAGACATAACGCCCGGCGATGATTATGGCATGATGCGGGAGGTTATGACCCGGCGGTTCAAGCGGCAATTAAAAGAAGATCCGGACAGATCAAGCCCGACCTGGCCGGACCTTCTGATCATAGACGGTGGCAAAGGGCAACTATCCGCCGCGCAACAGGTCATGGGTGATCTTGGGCTTGAGGATATTCCGCTTGTCGCCATTGCCAAAGGGCCGGACCGCAATGCGGGGCGGGAAGATTTCTATCTACCCGAACAGGCACCCTTCAAGATGCCCATCAACGACCCGGCCCTTTATTTCCTGCAAAGACTACGGGATGAAGCGCATCATTTTGCCATAAGCAGCCATCGGCAGAGAAGAGCCAAGAATATGCATAAATCCATATTGGATGATCTGCCCGGTATTGGCCCGTCCCGCAAAAAGGCCCTGCTGTTGCATTTTGGTTCCGCCAAGGCGGTGGAAGGCGCAGCCCTATCTGATCTTGAAGCAGTAAGTGGTATCAGTCGGGTTCTGGCAAAAAATATCTATGATTATTTTCACGAGAATGAATAACTATTGGCATGACAGACTTGATGGCCTATAACAGTTTCTAGAAAAATTTCCTGCTATTGTAAGTTCCAAAAAATGTACAATTTTGCTAATTTATTGACCTTCTCCCGCATCCTGATGATCCCCCTGATCGTTGGATCATTCTATCTTGAGGGCGACAAGTCAAACTGGATAGGCTTTGCCATCTTCAGCATTGCCGGTATTACTGACTTTTTCGATGGTTATATCGCACGAAAATATAACATGATGTCCGCTTTGGGTAAATTTATGGACCCCATTGCCGATAAACTTCTCATTGCCGCCGCCTTGCTTATGATGGTGGCTTTTCACAGGATAGACGGACTGGCCGTTATCGCGGCTGTGGTTATTCTGTGTCGTGAATTTGTGGTTTCGGGCCTGCGGGAATTTCTGGCGGAATTAAAGGTTAGCGTCCCGGTATCTCTCCTTGCCAAATGGAAAACAACTCTCCAGATCGTTGCTCTTGGGTTTTTACTGATTGGTGATGCTTCTCCGGATGTCATTGATGCTGTTTTGATCGGCACGGTCTGTTTGTGGGTTGCGGCCCTTCTTACCCTATATACTGGCTATGATTACCTGAAAGCCGGTCTACGTCATATGATGGAGTGATAATCATGGAGATATTTTATTTTGCACGGATTCGGGAAGATATCGGTCATTCATCTGAAACAGTCAATTTACCGGAAAATATTTCCATCGTGAATGGTCTGATCGAATATTTATGTGAACGGGGTGAAAATTACCAAACTGCCTTTAAAAATGATGCCGCCATCCGGGTTGCTGTTAATCAGACCTATGTGAATTTTGACCATCCTGTGCAAGACGGCGATGAAGTGGCCTTTTTCCCCCCTATGACCGGAGGATAACCTAAAACATGAAAGTTCTGGTTCAGGATCAAGATTTTGACATTGCCGCAGAAATAAATGAACTCTGCGGCGGGCGCACGGATATTGGTGCGATTGTCACCTTCACCGGACTGGTTCGTGATTTTCATGGCGACAATAAAATCCGGCAAATGACTTTGGAGCATTTTCCCGGCATGGCGGAAAAACAGCTCGAAGCTATCTGTAAAACGGCAAGCGAACGCTGGCCTTTGCAGGGTGGAACCGTCATTCACCGTTACGGCCCCCTAGACCCCGGCAATCAGATTGTCCTGGTCATTACCCTGTCGGCTCACCGGGAAGCCGCATTCGAGGCCGCAGAATTTATTATGGACTGGCTGAAAACAGATGCCCCCTTCTGGAAAAAAGAACAAACAGCCGAAGGGACACATTGGGTAGAGGCCAAAACAGAGGATGACCAGCGCAAAGACCGCTGGAAAATATAACAAACCAAAAAGGGATAATAATGAAACATTCAATAAAATTATTTTTAGCCGCCGTATCAACCACGGCACTGATTACTTTGTCCGGTTGCGATAAGCCGGCGCAGGAAACAGCAAAGCCCTCAATATGGGCCTCTGAAGCCGCTCAGAAACGCGCCTCAATCTATACCGATTACACCCTGACCACGGATATAAGTCACCTTAGCGACAATCAAAAGCAGATGGTCAGCCTGTTGATTGACGCATCGGTTATTATGGATGACCTCTATTGGCAACAGGCCTACGGCGATAAAGACAAGCTACTGTCCTCTATCTCAGATGAAGAGGCCTTGGGCTTTGTTCAGAAGAATTATGGCCCGTGGGACCGTCTGGATGGTGACAAGCCTTTCCTGAGTGGGGTACCTGAAAAGCCCTTGGGCGCGAACCTTTATCCGGCAGATATTACCAAGGAGGAGTTCGAAGCCTTTGAAAATCCGGAAAAGATAGGCCTTTATTCAGTTTTGCGCCGCGATGATGCCGGACAGCTAACCATTGTGCCTTATCATAAACTTTATAGCGAAGAATTGGCCAAGGCCGCAGATCTGTTACGGCAAGCCGCTGTTTTTGCAGATAATGAAGAATTCAAAGCTTATCTTACTTTAAGAGCCGAAGCGCTCACCTCTGATGATTATCAGCCCAGCGATTTTGCGTGGATGGATATGAAAACCAATCCGGTGGAACTGGTGATTGGTGCCATTGAAACCTATGAAGACCTGCTTTATGGCTAC
>JAGLJX010000112.1 GCA_023142175.1 Emcibacter sp. | reverse complement strand
AGTGGAGTTAGGCGGCCCAGTTGCTTATTTGGCCGTCTCCTCATCAGAGGAAAACAGAAAGAGTGTTTCTTTTATGTGTGTCGAGTATGTATAAAGAAAAATGTATTATTAGAAAAAGTGCCCCGGTAGTGTACCGGGCACTTTTTTTTTGTGCAGTTAAACGCTGAATCCACTGTTGCCAGTAAGGGCGGAAATGCGTCTTAACCCATCTTGATAATTGGCCAGTTGTTTCAATAGGTGGGGCGGAACCGGGCCGTTTTTGAGTTTGGAATCTTTCAGTATTTGCGCTTTAATGGGGTCAAAGGTCAGGGATCGGAAGGCGCGAATGATAGTGTTCATGGCGTTATCTAGCTGTGAACTGACAAACTTAGCCTCATTCTTGGAGCGAAGTGAAAAGCCCGATAAAAGCTTCAACGCAAAAACACCGCCTAGGCTATCTGGGTTGGTTCCGATCGTATCCTCGTCATCATCACCGAGATTGAACAGCTGCTCGGTGGTTAAAATTTTGGTGGGTTCCATGCCCAGCTTGATCAGGGCATCCCTTGGCCCACTGCCAGCAATAATCTCGATGGTTGAGCCGTCAACTGGTTCTATTTTCAGCTCAGGTCCATTGGTTCCCGCAATCTGTACTGCCTTGATATAGCGGAATGACAATCTTTGAATTCTTTTGGCCAAAGTGGTGAAATCATCCCCGGCGTTGATGGTAATTTTCTGGGCTGGCGCGCCATTGATCGAGATAAAGAAATGATCGCCTTCCCGCACAGATGTCTGGGTTTCTATGTCGCGGCTCTGGCTATTATCATAAAGCCCTTCGGCAAGTCCCAATTTACTTAATACCGATGAACCCGTAGCGGAGAAGGCAAGGGCGCCACTGCCATTGCTGCCAACAACGCCGCCAAATTGCCTGATAAAATCAGCCGTACCCGTGGTGGCGTCAATCTTGGCGGCGAAGCCATCCGTGGAACCGGTAAGTGTGCCTCCCGGCAAGGCACCATTGGTTGTTCCTGCCACATAAACCGAACCGTTTTGTACTGTCAGACCGTCGATAGAATCATTTCCGCTTGAACCAAGATAATGGGTAAAGACGGCGCTGATTGTGCCTCCGCCATCCGTTAGTTTGGTGACGAACCCGTCCGTACCGCCACTATGGGCATTGGCAACGGTGCCGCCGGATAATGTGCTGCTGGTGGTGGTTCCGGCGATAAATATATCACCTGCGGCATCCACGACAATATCCGTGATGCTGCCCCCGCTCAAATCGCCAAGATCATAAGACGCCAGTTCATTAGTCAGGTCGTTGGCATCAAGTTTACGAATGATAGCCCGCCCGTCTTCTCTGGTAGCAATCAGAATATTGCCGTCGCTGGCGATACTAACGGCCTCGCCCAACTCTGTTCCCGCGCCGCCAATCTGAGTTGAGGACACGACCGTGCCATCTGTACCACTGAGCTTGGTAACAAAAATATCGGAACTGCCGCCAAAGGTGGTTGAGTTGTTCAACTGCCCGGAAATAGAGCCGACCACGATTACATCACCACTGGCATCAATGGCAAGGCTGTTGGCCTGATCGGTGGCTATGGTATCCTGTTGATAGGTGAAAAGCTCCAAGCCAGTGCTGTCGAATTTTGTAACAAAACTGTCAAGACCGCTGAGCGTGTCCGAGGTGACTAATTCATCATTCACCTGACCCGCTATATAAACATTATCACTGCTATCAATGACAATATCGAAGGCCTTAGCTTGGTCGGATGCACCGAGCAGGCGGGTAAACAACAGATTGCCCGCAGCATCAAATTTGCTTAAGAAGACATCCTGACTTTCCGCCGTATTGATCTGGCTGCCAAAGTCGCCCTCTGACGTGCCAACCACATAAACATTACCCTGGCTGTCAACAGCAGTGGCATTGGCGCTGGTATCAAATACCTCATCATCAGTTTCTATAACCTTGCCATCGTCATCGGTCAGGGGCGGCAGAATGCTTGACTGGTCGGTGCCGGCAATCTGGTTGGAAAATTCTGTGAGCGGCGCGGTTGTGGACAGATCGCTCAGCTTGGTTAGGGTCGCGGTTTCGGTTTCGCCAAATCCGGCGTCCTGATGGGAGCCGGTAATATATAGCGACGGTTCCGTAACCTGCGCGCTCAATGTAAATTTCTCGCCTGCTCCCGCATCTAATTTGATGGCGAATTTCCCCGTGCTGACTTCTTCGATTGCAAGCCGGGATTTATATTTTCCCACGGTATCACCATTGGCATCAACCTCAGTCATGTTATTGATCTGCACATTAATGAAATTTACCACATTTTTCAGCGTCAGCGGGTCCGTCATTAGTGACAGGTCTATGGTAATGTCGTCATTAGCCGTTATTTTATCTACATTAACAGTAAAAATTTCGTTGCCGACAAGTCCCGGAATAACCTGATCTTTGGAGCTGACCGATAGGGCTGCTCCCACAAAATCAGTGCTATCTTTACCTAGGTTGATATCGCTGGTTAGGCTGGATTTCTTTTCCCCGTATATGAGGGTGAGTTTATCAAGTTCGGCATCCCGCAAATGATCCTGTACCTGCGTCAGACCACCGCGAAACTGGGTGCTTAGTCTGGCAAGGATCGCTGATGGGGTTGATGCTTCCGCCGCATAATCGGCAATGGTTTTTAAATCATTGAGCGCAAGATAGAGGGCGAAGAGAGCTTTTTCGTCTTTATTCTGGGTCTGTGATACGCTTTTATTGCTCAGGTCAATGAAATTTGTTTTGCCCCGTATCGCATTGAATTTCCCGGCAAGGGTCCGTTCCCGTCCGCTGTCCAACAGCGCCCATGGCGTTACGATCGCCGGGCCACGTTCCAGCCGACCTGGAGTGTTTTGAATGGCAGCCACGGTTCTTGTCACTGTCCGGGCATTGAAATATGAACCCAGCAGATCTGCGTTAAAACTGATCAAATTGAATGAACTAAAGTCAGCCATCTGATACCCTAATTACTCCTATTCAAAAAACAAAAATCTCCGATTCATAAGTCTATAAAGAATCAGTTAATAAAATAGTAAGACAAGCATAGCATTTTATCCATATCACACCAATAGGGCGAATTTGCCTAGTAAACACACCAAAAAGCCCTGAAATACAACGAATTAGAGACATTTTTGCCGACTTTATGTGCTCACTTCAAAACTAACTATTGAACTCACTGGCTAACCCCATTAAATCTTATGTTTGTTTTAATGATAATTTGGAAAAAATATGGGCGGTTTAGCGTATGATTTGGCTTGGTTGGTGGATGCTTTAATTGGTGTTCTGACCTTTGGTTTGTTGATTTATATTATCCTTGGCCTTTTGGTGTCTTTTGCGGTTGTTAACAGCCATAATCAAGTGGTTGCTATCGTCATGAGTACATTGCAGCGCATTTTTGAGCCCATGTTGCGGCCGATCCGAAATATTCTGCCCGACTTTGGCGGACTTGATATTTCACCGATTTTCCTGTTTATCGCCCTTGAATTCACCAGCCGAATATTGGTTCGCTTACTGGTAGCAATTGCCTGACCATGCCCGTAACCCTCCATGCTAAAGGTATCAGGCTGGCGATCCGCCTGAGCCCAAAGGCATCGAAAAACGGCTTTGGGCCGGTGGAGAGAGCGGCGGATGGCGCGGCCCATCTGAAGGCTTATGTCACCACTGTTCCCGAAGCGGGTAAGGCCAACAAAAGCCTGATCAGAATGCTGGCTAAGTCATGCAAATTGCCCGGGGGCAAATTTTCGGTTGCATCGGGGCTGACAAATCGTAATAAACAGATATTAATTGAAGGTGACGCACAAGAGCTTGCTCTAAAGCTGAATGATTGGATAAAGGAAATAACCCCGTGAGTGCAGATGTAATTGATGGCAAGGCTTTTGCCGCCGGATTGAAAGAAGATGTGACCAAACAGGTCGCGGTCTTAAAAGAAAAATATGACCTCACCCCCGGTCTTGCCGTTGTGCTTGTGGGCGAAGACCCGGCCAGTCAGGTTTATGTGCGCAATAAGAATAAATCCACCAAAGCCGCTGGTATGAACAGCTATGAGCATCGCATGGAGCCAGATGTGAGTGAAGCGGAATTGCTGGATCTGGTGCATAAGCTCAATGATGACCCGGCGGTTCATGGCATATTAGTGCAACTGCCCCTGCCTAAACATATCAATGAGGCCGCCGTTATTGATGCCATTTCCCCGGCAAAAGACGTGGATGGTTTTCATGTGATCAATTCCGGCCTGCTTGCTACGGGCGGACGCGGTATGGTTCCCTGTACGCCACTTGGCTGTGTGATGATGTTGAAAGACAGATTGGGCGATATGAGCGGACTGAATGCGGTGATTGTCGGGCGGTCCAATATTGTCGGCAAGCCCATGGCACAATTGCTGCTTAACGAGAATTGCACCGTCACCATGGCCCATAGCCGGACGCGTGATCTGGATGCGGTTGTCCGGGGCGCAGACATCGTGGTCGCCGCCGTTGGAGTTCCTGAACTGGTCAAGGGTGACTGGATCAAAAACGGAGCCACGGTCATAGATGTGGGGATTAACCGCATTGAGAAAGAAGATGGCAAAACCCGTCTGATTGGCGATGTGGAATATGACAAAGCGGCTCAGCATGCGGGCGCTATCACCCCGGTCCCCGGCGGTGTAGGGCCGATGACCATAGCGGTTCTATTAAAGAATACCATAACCGCCGCCTGCCGCCAAGCCGGCATAGAAGAGCCAAAAATTTAAAAAAGTAAGCGTAAGCAAGACAAGGCCAACTGGCTGTCCGAGTTAATACGAGGTGGGGGAGCGCCCACGGTGCGGGGGAGTTATCCCCCATCCACAAAAAAGAAAGAAACCAATGTTCAAACATATCACACGCACCCTCTTTACACTGGTAGTTTCAGTTGCTTTTATGGGAACAGCCTCGGCTAAGGACAGTCATTCTTATGCCAATGTGGAGGATGTGATCAGCACTCATCTGCATCTTGATCTTGCCGTGGACTTTAACCGGAAAATTCTTACCGGTTTTGCGGAATATGACATCACCCGCTTGGGGTCGAACAATGGCCTTTTCATCCTTGATAGCCGCGATCTCGTGATTAAAAAAGTTGATGTTTTTGATCAGGACTGGCGATCAACGGCCTTTTCTCTGGCCGAGGCAGATGCCATATTGGGGTCAAAACTAACTATCATACTGCCCATAAAAGCCCGTAAAGTGCGCATATATTACACCACCCGACCTGAGGCTTCCGGCCTGCAATGGCTAACCCCGGCTCAGACAGCGGGCAAGAAATATCCGTTTCTTTTTACCCAGTCACAGGCAATTCATGTGCGTAGCTGGATACCCATACAGGACACGCCCGCCCTGCGGCTGACCTATACGGCCCGTATTAGGACGCCGAAGAATCTTTTTGCGGTGATGAGCGCTGAAAATGATCCGAACGCGACCCGCGATGGCGATTATGACTTTACCATGACTCATAAAATTCCGCCCTATCTGCTGGCGCTGGGAGTTGGGGATATTCATTTCAAAGCCATGGATGGCAATACGGGAATTTATGGCGAAAAATATATCCTCGATGCGGCGGCGGCGGAGTTTGCTGACACCTACAAGATGGTTAAGGTCACAGAAAAACTGTACGGCCCATACCAGTGGGGACGCTATGATATCCTGATGATGCCGCCGAGCTATCCCATGGGTGGCATGGAAAATCCCATGTTGAGCTTCATCACACCAACGGTAATTGCGGGTGACAAGTCACTGGTTGATCTGATCGCCCATGAGCTGGCCCATAGCTGGTCCGGTAATCTGGTGACCAATGCCAGTTGGGATGACCTGTGGTTGAACGAGGGTACGACGTCATATGTGGAAAACCGCATCATGGAGGAAGTTTACGGTAAAGGCCGTGCCATGATGGAAAAAGCCCTGTCAGCCGAAGGCTTGAAACGAGAGCTAAAGACATTGGATGAGCGGGACACCTCGCTCCATGTGGCCCTTCAGGGCCGTGATCCGGATGAAGCTTTTTCCGGTATTCCCTATACCAAAGGCCAGTTATTTTTAGTTTATCTGGAGGAAAAATATGGCCGCGCGGCTTTTGATCCCTTCCTGAAGAGCTATTTCACCAGCCATGCTTTCCAGAATATGACTTCGGAAAATTTTATAACTTACCTGAAAGCCAACCTGATGGACCATCATTCCGGATTGGTCAGCATGGAAAAAATCCGGGAATGGATTTACGGCACCGGCATGCCCAAGGATACGCCAAACCCTACCTCTGAAATTTTCACTGAGGTGAGTGAGCAACAGCAAGACTGGCTCAGCGGAAAAATGAGATTGAGACAGATTCCAACCGAAGACTGGACGGTTCATCAATGGCTGCATTTTATCACCAACCTGCCCAAAAGCCTGAGCGCTAAAAGAATGGCGGAACTGGACGATGCTTTTGATTTGGTTAATTCCCGCAATAATGAAATTGCCCATGCATGGCTGTTGCAGGGACTTAGGCATGGCTATAAAGCCATCACCCCGCGCCTGAGGACTTATCTGCCGTCAATAGGTCGTCTGAAGTTAATCAAGCCGCTCTATAAACAGATGGCGACAACGCCGGAAGGTTTGAAACTGGCCCGTGAAATATATGCCCCCGCCCGCCCCGGTTACCACCCCTCCGCCCAGAAAATACTGGACAAAATTCTTGGGGTGCGATAGTCGGAAAGGACTCAAAAACCGAGGCCCACATAAGGGCTGAGGCAAGGCCGACAGGCCGCCCGAGTTAATACGAGGAGGGGGGGCGAAGGCGCGGGGGAGTTATCCCCCTGCATATGAAAAGACACAACATGACCGAAGGCATAGAACCACATAATCCTGCGTGGATAAGGGAGCGCACGGCGCGGCAGTTCTCGGAACTGGTTCGTCTGTCGTTTCCCATTGTGCTTCAACGGCTTGGCATAATGACCATGGCCATTGTTGATACCATGATGGTTGGGCGCTTCTCAGCACAGGAACTTGCCTATCAGAGTATAGGCTATGTTCCGGTGGCGGCGGTGATTATTATTTCCATTGGAATGATGATGGGAACCATGGTTCTGACCTCCAACGCCTATGGTGCAGAGGATTATGAGGATTGTGGCCGTATCTGGCAGCGCTCACTGCCCTATGCTGTTGTCTTGGGCATGGTCGGTTTTGGCATTTGTATGTTCGGCGAGACGGTTTTGCTGATGCTGGGGCAGGACGGGGATATCGCCCGCGGTGGCGGCGTGGTGATGAAGGCCATCGCCATCGGCATTCCCATGACCACCATCATGCTCGCCTGCACGTTTTTTCTGGAGGGTATTAACCGGCCTCTGCCCGGTATGACCTTCATGCTGTTTGCCAATCTGATCAATATTTTCATGAACTGGGTATTGGTTTATGGTCATTTGGGGTTCGCACCAATGGGGGCGGAAGGTTCCGCTTGGGCAACCTCCATCGTCAGGACGCTTCTGGCTCTGGGCCTGATCGTTTTTATCCTGAATATGAAGGGCCATGAGAAATTCGGTATTCGGCAAAAAGTTGATCTCAGGCTTGATAAATGGAAGCGGCAACGGAATATCGGTTATGGAGCGGGATTAACCAATGGTGCGGAGCATATGGGCTTTGCCACTCTGGAAGTCTTTGCCGGATGGATCGGGCCGTTGACCTTGGGGGCCATGGCGATTGCCTTTAATGTTTACGGTATTCCCTATATGATTTCTTATGGTATTGCCGGGGCCACATCGGTTAGGGTTGGTATAGCACTTGGTCGCGGGGATCATCGCGACTTGTTGCTGGCGGGTAGTTGCGGCATGATATTCAACATCATTCTGATGGTGCCGTTGCTGGCGGTTCTGATAATTTATCCATCGGAAATTGCCGGATTTTTCACCACCGAAACGGAGCTTGTCATGGTGGCGGTGCCGCTGATTATCCTGTCGGCATGGATGTTGTTATTTGACAGTCTGCAGACCGTGATCGGTAATGCGTTGCGCGGGCGGCGCGATGTCTGGGCGCCAACGGCACTATATTTCTTCAGCTATATAATGGTCATGATTCCGCTGTCATATATTCTGGCCTTTACCTACGGACGCGGCGCGGTTGGCCTGTTTGAAAGCACGGTTTTTGCCAGCGTGATTTCATTCATTCTGCTTACGGTGCGTTTTTATTATCTGTCTTACGCGGATTTCAGGCGGCCCTGATACGATAGACTTTTTCTTTTCTGGTCAGCCGTTTGCGGGCGCGGCGGCGAACCCGCAGATAATAAAGGGTCGGCACAAAGATCAGCGCCAGAAGGGTCGCGCCAACCATGCCACCGGAAATGGCAGTGGCCAGCGGTGGCCACATACCCCCGCCCCAGATAATCAGCGGCATGAATCCGCCAACGGTGGTAAGCGTGGTGGATATGATATGGCGGCTGGATCCCATTACGATATCTACAATCACTTCCTCATCACCCATGCGGGCTTTTTCATTGGCGCGCAGAGCAGCCAACACGACAATACTGTCATTGATGGCAAGCCCGATAAGGCCCAT
>JAGLJX010000111.1 GCA_023142175.1 Emcibacter sp. | reverse complement strand
CCGATGATCAATGCTGACGTAAAGCTGTTAAAGGCCAACACCAATATTCCCATCATGATCACCAGAAGAGGCAGGACAGTTGAAAATAATTCTCCCTGTGATTCAGAGCGTTTTTCCGTCTCGCCGCCAAACTCAATTCGGTAGCCCGCGGGCAGTTCAAAATTGGCATCCTTCAGGCGCTGCTGAAAATCCGCCAGTGCCAGACTGGGCAAACTAAACGGGGTGATGAAACCCTGAAGAATATTCAGCCGCTGCATATCACGTCTATTGACGCTGTTATAGGCCGGAATTAATTCCAGTGTACCCAGACTGCTGAGCGGCACACCGGAAAGATGCTGCCCGCCAGTGGTCAGGCTGCCATTTGCCGCGACTAGGGAATTGTTAAACAGAAAACTCAGGTCAGAGCGATCAGAACCGCCCACCTGAACCCGAACCGGTAAATTCTCACTGCCTTCCAGCACGCTGCCACCAATATGGCCCTCAAGGGTATTATTAAGCTGCTCGGCAATCTGGTTTAATTTCAGACCCGCGGCCTCGGCGGCATCCTCATTGGGGACAAAATTAAGCTTGGGCTGGCTAAGGGAGGTTTTTGCACTGGTATAGGTGACATTTTTGGTCCGCGCCATAATGTTGCGGATTTCTTCACCCTTTTCAGACAGGATTTTCAAGTCCTGACCATAGAGGAAGACTTCGATGGGGGCTTCAAAGGGCGGCCCCTGCTCAAATGGAATGGCGAGGATTATGGCATCGGGCAGACCTGCCATCAGGTCGCGCTGAAGCTGGGGAAGAATTTCCAGAGTGGCTTCGTCCGAGATGGTATTGACGAAGGCGCCGGCAAAGCTGTTCAATCCGGCCTGATTAAGAAAGGTATTGTAAAATACCGCTGGTGGTGTTTCGGCAACCACCCAGTAATCGCTGGTTATCTCCGGATATTTTGCCATTATTTTCCGTGCAATACCCACCTGCCGGGTGGTTTCGCTCAGACTGGTCTGCCCGGGCAGGGTCATTTGAATCTGGAACTGATCCCTGTCCACGGGCGGAAAGAACTGCTGAACCAATGTGGTGCTCAGGATAAAACCAAGCACCGGCAGGGCGATGGACAGCAACAGTGCCTTTCTGGGGTGATCCATACACCAGCGCAGGGCGGTGCGATATTTTTCTTTCATGCCCAAATTGCTATAGCCACTTTGCAAAATGCCGCATTTGTCCTTGAGCAATTCGCCACGGTCAAAATATCCCGCCAACGCCGGAATGATGGTTAAAGCCAGAAACAGCGAGGAGAAAAGCGAAATAATCACCGCCAAGCCAATAGTTCCGATAAATTCACCAGTGGCACCGGGGGATAAAACAATGGGCATGAAGGTCAGCGAAGTGGTTAGGGTAGAGGCCAGCAAGGGAATGGTCAGATGTTTGACCATCTTTGAGATTGACGATGCCACGTCATACCTAAGCCTTCTGGCCTTGCGATATTCATCCACGGCGACAATGGCATTATCGATCAGCAGCCCAAGGGCAATGATCAGTCCGGTAATAGACATCTGATGCAGGGGTATATCCATAAAATTGAAGGTCGCCATTACCATCAATACGGTGAGTGGCAATGCGGTCGCCACCAGAATGGCTGAGCGCCAGCCCATCATAAAAATCATAATAAGGACGATGATACCCGCACCCAGAAAAACATTGCCCAGTAGGGTCGACAGGCGTTTGGTGGAATAAACATCCTGATTAAAGATGACCTCGGCCTTAATCCCTTCGGGCAGGGTTTTTCGGAACTGGTCAAGCTCGCCCTGTAGCCTAGCTGCCCATTGGTCAACGCGGATACTGTCATTCACTTTGGCCCCGACGATGACGCCGCGCTCGCCATTCAGAAGCGCCATGCTGTAGACGGGCATTTGGTAGCCTTTTTTAACTTCTGCCACATCGCCCACGCGCAGAAACTGTCCGGTCGCGGTCTGTTTTAAGGGGATATTGCGGATGCGGTCTTCGGATTTAAGCTCGCCGCCTACTTCCAGAATCAGATCATGGCCTGCACCGCGCAACTGCCCGGCGGGAACTTTCGAATCCGTGCGGGCGATGGCGTCTGAAACATCCTTCGCCGTCAGGCCCACAGAGGCCAGCGCATCAGGGTCTATGGTGACAATATATTCTTCATCCAGCTCGCCAAAAACTCGGTTTCTTCCGTGCCGGATATGGGCGAGATGATGCGTTCAAATTCCTTGGCGAAACGGCCTAATATATCAATCTGCGGCTCTGTGGGTATATCCCACGTCAGGCCGACCATAAAGGTAAAAACCGCAGATTCCCGGTCCAGCAAATAGGGTGTTCCCGCACCCTCGGGCATATCCCGCTCCGCATCCTTCAGCTTGTCGCGAATCTGTGACCACAGGTTTTCAATATCTTCTTTTGGAACCGAATCCTCAAACTCGATGCTGACCGTTGACATTCCAGTGCGTGATGTGCTTCTCAGGCGTTTGATTTCATCAATCTCACTTAGGGCGGCTTCAATCCGTTCGGTGACCAGAGCTTCAACCCGTTCGGCGCTGGCACCGGGAAAAGGGGTGTTGGCCGCATCAAAACGATGGGTAAGGCTTGGATCTTCCTGTCGTGGCAGGGAGGATATGGCGGAAAACCCTGCCACAAGAATCAGTCCAATGGCAAGGGTCGTCAGACGGCGGTTGCGGAAGAAAAGATTGCTCCACATGGCTAGTTATCCCCGGCTATTCGAACCAGCTGGCCGGGAACCAGACGGTGGGTGCCACCGGATATAACCCGTTCGCCGTCCTGTAGCGTCCCGCGCACAAAAACATGATCGGAATCCGTATAAAGCACCTGTAATTCCTGCCGGGACAGGGTGCCATATACACCGGAGCCTTTATAGGGTTTCAGGCTATAGACGCTCCATAACCCCCGCCGACTTTCGGCTAGTGCAACGCTGGGCAGCCAGAAACCGTCCTGCTGAATATCTCTGTTCACGGTCAGTTGGGCGAGGCCGCCCGCGCGAATATTGATATTGTCATCGGTCACATCAAAAATGGCGGTAACTGTGCGGGTGGATTGATCCACTCTTTTGAGGATGGAGCGCAAGCGGGTTGTGATTTTACCGCCCTTATGGTCAAAGATATAAACATCCCCCAGCACCAGTGAAAGCACTGCGGAAGGCGATAGACCCACATGAATTTCAAGTTTGCGGTCTTCTATCAGGCGCAAAACGGACGTGCCAGCACCAAGCGCTGTTCCCTCATCAAGGTAGCGCAGAACCACGCTGCCATCAAATCGGGCTGTTAAGCTCGCCAGATCCCGGTCAATCTCCAGACTCTTTAAAGCCGCCTGTGATCTTGTCACTGCGGCGGCGGTGGCAACCTTTCGGGCTTTCAGGGCGAGAAGATCAAATTTCACCTGATCAAATTTCTGCTCGGATATATGTTTTTTGTCCACAAGCACGCTGTAACGTGTAAAGGTGGTTTCGGCCCGATCAAGCAGGGCCTGTGTTTCCACATTCAGCGCCCTTGCCTGTGCCAGACCGGCGGCAAGTTCACTTTCACGCGCATCAAAACGGCGCATATCCAGACGAGCCAATATGTCGCCCTTTTTAACCTGATCGCCTTCATCAACCAATACTTCTGCCAGAATCCCGGCCTTGTCAAAACCGTGATCGCTTTCCCGGCCTGCGACGATGCTGCCGGAATATTTCTGTTTTACCTGATAGTGACCTACTGCCTGAATGGTTGTGACATTAACAGTGAGGGCCTGCGCCAGTGCCGCCTGATCATCATTCAGGTCGGCCAATGCAGAAACTCTGGTTAAAAAAATTGCGCCAGTTATGGCAATGATGAGAAAACCTCCCAAGGCAATGTGCAACCTGTTGCGGGCATAAAAGGAGGATACTCCAGAATTACTCTCAACCATATTGTCACTATTCTCAGTCATTAAATTCTCGCGCAAAAAATACACACAGAATCATTTCTATGTTTACAGTGATAACATATCAGGGATATATGCACTGTCAACATTAATCGTGATAAAAGCTGTTTTGACAAAGCCCATTGAAATAAATAACATGGCCCCGAACCCCTGAAAAAGATGAGTATTTATTTATGAGTCACCTACGTTCCCTGATTTTCAATTTTCTATTCTGGATAACTGCACCGTTGTATGTTGTGCTGATTCTGGTGCCGGCGTCTTTTCTCAAATCACCCAAACCCATGCGGCGTTGTTTGTCAGCTTGGTTTGATGCGGTATTTTTTCTGCTGGACAAGATCAGCGGAATTAAAGTGGAAGAACGCGGTCTTGAAAATATCCCCACAGACAAGGGCTTTATTCTATGTTGTAAGCATATGAGCAATCTGGAGGCCTTAATCACTTATCGTCGCATGCCGAATCTTACGGCACTTGCCAAGGCAGAGCTGTTCAAGGTTTTTGGTTTCAAACAGGTTCTGGAAAAGATGGAGGTTATTTCCATTAATCGAGGCAAGGGCGAAGCTAAGGATAAAACGGGCGAAATTGCCCGCATATTGGTGAAGCAGAAAATTCCGTTGTTATTATTTGTCGAAGGCACCCGTATTCCCGTTGGCAAACGTAAGAAACTAAAGTCCGGGGTATATTATATGCAGAATGAAGTGGATATTCCGGTGATTTGCGCTTCGACCAATACGGGCGTTCATTGGCTGAAGGGAAGCCCTTTTAACAAACCAGGTACTGTCGTATTGGAATATCACCCTGCTATTGAACGGGGTCTGGATAAGCAGGAATTCATGGAACGGATTCGGCAGGACGTCGTCATACACAGCGAAAAACTGATGGGCGTTGAAGGTCAGGACATATAAGAAGTAAGTCGCTGACCTTCAAATTATACTCAGTCCATATGCAGGATCACGCCGATTTTGATCACTTGTGTGCTGGGGTCGAAACGGAAACTGTCACCGCCATTAAACCATGTTACGGCGGAATGTTCGGTTCTTACATATTCTACGCGAATGGCGATGTCTTCCATAATGCCAAATTCAAAACCCGCACCATAACGGTATCCGCCCAGACTTGTTGACTGTTCAACGTCAAAGCCACGGCCGCTGAATTTCATGGAAGTATAGCCGCCAAGTCCATAAACAAGAACGCTGTCAGAAATGGTCATGCCGACGCGGCCGGTAATGTCAAATGAGAAACCGGCCTTTAACCCAAGGGAAGCCACGCCATCAGAAACCGTTGAAGTGCCACCGTTGATGCCAAGGCCACCTTCGATACCCACATACATAGGACCCCAAAGGTTGGTACCAATGCCGCCATATAAAACGCCGCCATATCCGGCACTATCGTCAGTGGATGTGATGCCGCCAAATGTACTTGTATCCGCATCTAGTAATTCATAAGTGGTGTCGGCAGTAACTTTTGAATAATTTGCATTAAAGCCAAGATAAAGTCCTTCAAACGGATTACCGTCAACACCTGCCTGTGCCTGTATTGTCAGGAAGTTGGTCATTGCAAGCGCGGATGCACCGAGCAGGGCGATTTTAGATTTGTTAAACATTATTATAGGGTCCCTTTTTGGATATTTCACTTTAGTTGTTATAATTTGGCAGCCAATTTTGGTGAACTTATTACATTTTTTTGAGCTTCTGGAAACAAGAACTTGACTCTGGGGCTAAATCACCATATTTTCCGCTCGTTATCAAGGATTTGCAGAAGAATTGCGTCCAAGGATGTCCACCAGTCAGCGAAGGTTCGCCCACTGGTGTGTTTTTGTTATGAAAAATTCATTTGGTTAAAATGAGGCAATTAATAAAGAGAGCGATATGTTCGACAGTTTAAGTGATAAACTTGGCGGTATATTTGATAAGCTTAAAAGACGTGGTGCGCTATCCGAGGCCCACGTCGACGAAGCTATGCGCGAAGTGCGTCTTGCGCTGCTCGAAGCGGACGTTGCCCTGCCGGTCGTTAAAAACTTTATTGCCAAGGTAAAAGAAAAAGCCATTGGCCAGGAAGTTGTCAAATCGGTAACGCCGGGCCAGATGGTTGTTAAAATAGTTAATGACCAGATGGTTGAAATGCTTGGCGGCGATGCCAAGACCATTGATCTGAATGCGCCGTCGCCGGTGCCGATGCTGATGGTTGGCTTGCAGGGTTCCGGTAAAACAACATCAACTGCGAAAATTGCCAAGCGTTTAAAAAACAAAGAACGTAAAAAAGTTCTGATGGCTTCACTTGACGTGCAGCGTCCGGCGGCGATGGAACAGCTTGAAATTCTCGGAAAACAAATTGATGTGCCGACCTTGCCCATTATCCCCGGTCAAACTCCGGTTGATATTGCCAAGCGCGCCATTACGGCGGCGAAATTGCAGGGCTTTGATGTGGTGATGCTTGATACGGCGGGTCGTCTTCATGTCGATGAAGAGATGATGGTCCAGCTGGAGAAGATCAAGGAGAAGCTCTCTCCGACGGAGATCCTCTTTGTGGCCAATGCGGCGACGGGCCAGGATGCGGTGAAAGCCGCTGCGGAGTTTGATCGTCGGCTGACGATGACAGGGTCGATTTTGACGATGCTCGACAGCAATACGCGTGCGGGCGCGGCGATTTCGATCCGAGAGGTGACTGGGAAGCCGCTCAAGTTCGAGGGGATTGGCGAGAGGCTGGATGATTTGCAGCTCTTTGATGCGCGGTCGATGGCGGATCGGATCTTGGGAATGGGCGATGCGATCAACTTGGTGAAGAAGGCCCAGGAGTATATCAGCGACGAAGAGGCAAAAGAGCTCGAGGAGAAGGTTCATAAGGCATCGTTTACGTACGAGGACTATCTCAAGCAGATGCAAGCGGTACGGAAGATGGGGTCGATCAAGGGGCTTCTGAAGATGCTCCCGGGGGCGTCCAAGATGCCCAACCTCGACCAATCTGAGGGGGAGTTTTCCAAGATTGAGTCTATTATCTTGTCGATGACCACAAGAGAGCGGCAGGAGAAGGATGAGCTATCGATTAGTCGGACCAAACGGATAGCTCGTGGCAGCGGAAGAACCGTTGGTGATGTGAATAAGTTGAAGAAAAGCTTCAAACGGTCCAAACAGTTATTTAAAAAAGCTCCCAACAAGAAAATGTTGGAAAAAATGATGAGAGGTTAGCAAATGGCATTAAAAATACGACTACGTCAACAAGGGAGAAAGAATCGTCCTTTCTACCGTATTGTTTTGATTGAATCACGTTCGCCAAGGGATGGCAAATACCTAGAAAATCTAGGTTGGTACAATCCCTTTGAAGAAGAGGCTGAAAAGAATGTGCTTGTGAAAGCTGATAGAGTGGCTCATTGGCTCGACCAAGGGGCTGTTCTCAGCGAGAGTGCAGAGTCTTTGGTTAAAAAGAGCGCTCCTGCGGTCTT
>JAGLJX010000110.1 GCA_023142175.1 Emcibacter sp. | reverse complement strand
TAGAGTGTTTCTGTTCTAATATGAACTAATTTTATGAATTTTCGCTTTTATCATCACGGTCAGCCGGCTTTAGTGTTTCTTTGAAAATCACATAGTATGAAGCCAGAAAGTTGAAAGATAACCCGCATATTGACCCGATAGCCGTAGCCAGAACAGGATTCTCGCTCATCAATATAGACCAGGTGACAAGCAAAGCATAAACCAGATAATTAATGCCGCCCCCCACAGCGTTCAAGCTGATAAAATGGCGCCATTGCTTAAGAGGTTTTTGTGATTTTGAATCTGGAAAAGTGAACTGCCTATTGAGATACCATGTTGCCGTAACAGCACAGAAAAATGACCCAACCCGTGCCATATAAAGATCAAAATATCCGCTGGATAAAAGCAACGTGAGAACAGAGGCATCAACCAGAAAGCCTATCGTTCCAACCAAAGAGAATTTTATAAATTTACTGCGCATTATTCCTTAAGATACCCTGTTCCTTTTATGCCCAGATAATGCAATCGTTTCAATTCTTTGCGCCCCCGCGTTACCGTGTCCAAAATCAGGCCACAGGTCATAGACAGGAAAGATAACAGCATGATGATGCTGGAAAGTATTGCCGTTGGTATGCGCGGCACTAATCCTGTATCAAGCCATTCTGTAATGAGCGGATAACCAAGAACAAGCGACGTTATGGCCAGCAACAGGCCGATTGCGCTAAAGAAGGGTAACGGTCGTTCTTCTTTGATAAGCTGTAGGATAACCATTAAAATAGACCAACCATCCACAAGTGTGTTGAGTTTACTTTCAGATCCCTCCGGGCGGTCACTGTAAGGGGTGTTTATTTCCCCCACCGGCAGGCGAAGTTCCAGCGCGTGGATCGTAAGCTCGGTCTCGATCTCAAAACCCGATGACAGGGCCGGAAAAGATTTCACAAACCGCCGTGAAAATACCCGGTAACCGGAGAGAATATCATCAAATTCTTCGCCAAATACCATGCCGACAATCCGGGTAAACATCATATTGCCAAAACGGTGCCCAAGACGGTAAGCTTTGTCACCTTCCTCGACCCGCGCACCATTTACCATATCAAGGCCATTATCAATCAAATGCTCGATTAACTTCGGCGCAGAAGGCGCATGATAGGTATCATCACCATCAACCATTATATATATATCGGCTTCAATATCCGCGAACATACGGCGAATGACATTGCCCTTGCCCAGTAATGATTCATGGCGAACAATGGCCCCCGCCCCTTTGGCAATTAAACTGGTATCGTCGCTGGATGCATTGTCATAGACATATATGACTGAAGACGGCAAAGCGCGGCGAAAATCATCCACAACCGCTTTAATTGTTGTTTCTTCATTATGACAGGGCACAAGAACGGCTATTTTTATCTCTTTAGAAATCATAATATTCTCAGTCTTTATTAAATTCATAGAGTTTAAAACTCTCGCTCAAAAGGGCCGGCAGTTCAACAGGGAACAATCCTTTGATGTTATCGCCACGAGACAGTCTTTCATAGAGCGTATCGTCCGGATTTTCTGTATTCTTAAAAAATAATGCTTCAAAACCTTTATTACACACCAGATAATGTGTGATCCCCCGCTTCTCGGCCATGTCAAAGCTTTCTGCCTCATCCGTTGTATTCAACATCATATGAGAATCAAAAATTCCAAGCCCGCTACGATGATAGGGCGCACCAATGACATTATGGCGGCTGTAATAAATCAATGCTGGGCCATGGTCCATGAAGGCTTCAATCGTATATTTCTCGCCTTTGGATCTGTTTTTTAAAAATAAAGCCATATCTTTCAAGGGGCATTTTTCTTTTTCCGCCGTCTGCCTGCTTACGCCATTGGTATATAGGTCTATGGATAACATAGGAAGAAACGTGATGGTCAGCGGGATAATGATCATGCCGGCAAAGACATAAAGTCGATAGGGTGATTTCTTATGCTGAGGGGCAAATCTCTCTATTCTGTCCAAAAATATATGGACTATTCCCGCCAGCAAAATCAAAAAGAATATTTGCGGATACAATAAAAAACGAATATGCAGAATGCCAATAACGGCAAGAATAACGGCATTATATATGGCAAATATCCAGACAAGTTTATGATAATAACGCCGCTGGTAATAAATATAAAAAGCCAATGGAATAATGACAAAGGCAAACCCCATATGAGCAATAAACTCACTGGCCCCTTTCAGGGTGGTGGGACTAAGGGGCTGCATTTCCTCCACAGTATTCAGCCAGATTGGAATGATGCGCGGGTCTACTGCTGTCATGGGGCCGGATAGGAAATCAGGGCCGACTAGCAATAAAATAAACAGGGTAATGCTGGCACCAGCAACGCCTATACAAAATCTTACGAAAATTTTATTCGGTATTTTTGCACTGAACAGACTTATAAAAATCCAGAATGTGGCAATAAGTATAAAGAGGGTTACATATACTATGGAAATGGAATCATAGACGATACCAAGGTAGGATTCCGGTGTGACTTCCCATAAGAATGCGAGTAATATCATTCCTGCCAAGCCAATGAAGAAATCCATGTTAGGCCGCGCCCATTGCCTTCCCTGAACAACCCACAAAATTGCTGTAAAAACACTGAATGCGGCAATACAATATATAAATTCAATGCTAACCCATACCCCTAGGCCTGCAATCACACCAGCTTTACTTGCATAAGTCTTATGATCATTATTAATCAACAGGCGAATGAACATACCTATTGCCAGCACAAATAATAATGCCAGCAGCGAGTGATGGTCCGCACGTCCCAAATGAAAATTTCCAACCAAGGATGCCTGCGTGAAAATTGCTATGACAGTAATACGCGCGGCATCTCCCTTGGCTATTGGAAATATACACCAAAGAAAAGCAAAGAAAAAACCAAGCTCAAGGAGAGGAGAAATTATACTTCCCGCAATATATACAGCCGTCGGCATATCAACGAACAACATTAAAGGGGCAGCGACGACAATGATCAGAACATCTAATGGCCGCGTCCAATGAAGCTCGCTTCCATATGGGGCATCTATTTCTGATATTATACTATTATACCAGTCCCCCGAAGTTAATAAATCTTCCACCCGCACCAAACGTAAGAATGGGTCGGTACCAATTAACATTTCACCCAATGACACTGTCTGAAGGGCAAACGGAATAATAATCTCTATGATGATCCAGAAACTAACCAGAACTATTACATTTTCTCTTGAGGCGAAAATAGAACTTTCTTTCTCTGAGGATCCCATATTATCTTTCAGTTATTATAGTTCTAGGTGCCTGATGGCCCTTGGCTGTGCACCTTCGCATTTAAGACGCGCATCCTAAATCGGCAAAATTTATAAATTAATATTAAGGCCCTATATATTTTGTGCAAGCTCTTTCTCAGGGGCACACATGAGGGAAACTCATCCCGTTAATGCCCGGAACTTATCAGTCAATGACGGGGTGAGTTTATTGTATTCAGTCTGAATCACTATCCGTACAATAGGCTTCGATTAATTTCCTCTGGTCATCTGGAATAGTCATAGCCCCGCGATTTTTTGTATCAATAAAGCAAAAAACAAATTTGGCAGTAAAACATTCCGTGGGCGCGTCACCTGAGCCGCGCAGCCGGATACCTTGAAATTCCAATGTTACTGATGACCGACCCAGCCTTCCAACGCGCACCTCTACCCCCAACCGATCATTACCGATCAAGGCCGCGGTAAAATCAAGCTCCATATGCACGACCGGTGTGCCCTGCCCAAATTCGGTGCAATTCTGATACCAGTCAATGCCCACATACTCGCGAAACCAGACCTCCGCCGCTTCCATACAATAATCCGTAAATCTCGGCGTATAAACAACGGCCGCCGCATCAGTATCACCAAAAAGGATCGTTCGCCAATGGACGAAGGGTGTTATTTTTTCCATAAAATCTATTTAACCTCGCTAGATCTAAACTGCCCCAAGTTATAAAGTTCGCCTAATACGACTAATTTATATATCATATTATTTTAACATACCTCATGTCAAATATGATATATAATTCATAAAAAGGTGTTTTTTCGCGTAAAATCACTTGACATAGATCAATTATGCATTATTATGCATATTTAATAAATGGTGTATTTTCTAAGACAGGCGATATTGAGTATGATTAATTTTCAAACAAATCCGAAAAATTACAAACATTGGAAACTTGCCTTTGATGGCCCTGTTGCCACATTGAGCATGGATGTTGACCCCGCATCGACTTTACATGAAGGATATGAGCTAAAACTAAATTCCTATGATCTGGGCGTTGATATTGAGCTTTATGATGCGGTACAGCGTTTGCGGTTCGAGCATCCCGAGATTAAGACTGTGATAATGACCTCTGCCAAAGAAAAAGTGTTCTGCGCCGGGGCCAATATTAAAATGCTCGGCGGCGCGGCCCATGCACATAAGGTGAATTTTTGTAAATTTACCAATGAAACCCGTAATTCCATTGAGGATGCCAGCGAATATTCGAAACAGCGTTATCTATGTGCCATTCGCGGTACGGCGGCGGGCGGTGGATATGAACTGGCTTTGGCAACGGACTATATCATGATGGCGGATGATGGTAATTCAGCAGTATCCCTGCCGGAAGTCCCCCTTCTGGCGGTACTGCCCGGCACGGGTGGCCTGACCCGTGTGGTTGATAAACGCAAGGTGCGCCGTGACCTTGCTGATGTATTCTGCACAATTGAAGAGGGCGTGCGCGGCAAGCGGGCCGTTGACTGGCGGCTGGTGGATGAAGTCGCGTCCGGCTCCAAATTTAATGACGCGGTACAGGCTCGTGCATTAAAAATGGCCGAAACATCCGACCGCCCCTCTAACGCGCAGGGCGTCGCCTTGCCCCCCCTCGTGAAAGAGCTGAAAGAAAATAGCATCACGTACCGATATGTTAAAGTTGATATTGACCGCAACAGCCGCGTCGTGACCGTGACACTCCGCGCCCCTGAAGAAGATGTTCCCGCTGGAATCGTGGTTGAAGAGGCCGTTACACAGGGGGCCGACTTCTGGCCGCTCGCTCTATGTCGTGAGCTGGACGATGCCATCCTGCACCTGCGGCTTAATGAGCTGGAAACAGGTATTATGATTTTTAAAACCGAAGGCGATGCCCAAGTTGTTGAGGCCTATGATGGCTTTGTCACCAGAAATCAGAATAATTGGTTCATGCGTGAGATTGCCCTCTATTGGCGCCGCACACTGAAGCGTATTGATCTCACATCCCGCACCACCCTCGCCTTTGTTGAACCGGGAAGTTGTTTTGTCGGAGTTCTGGCAGAATTGCTGTTTTCGGTCGACCGGACTTATATGCTGGAGGGCCAGTTTGAGAATGATGACCGGCCTGATGCCAAAATTCAACTGACAGAAGCCAATTTCGGGCATTACCTCATGTCCAACGGCATTACCCGTCTGGAAACCCGGTTTCTTGGTGAAGTTGAAACCATTGGTGCCTGCAAAAATGGCATGGGTAAGAGCCTCGACGCCGAAGCCTGTGATAAATTGGGGCTGGTGACTTATATTCTCGATAATATAGACTGGGATGATGAAATCAGAATGTTGATAGAGGAACGGGCCAGCTTCTCGCCCGATAGTCTAACGGGAATGGAAGCTAATTTGCGTTTTGCCGGACCCGAAACCATGGAAACCAAAATTTTTGGCCGTCTGACCGCTTGGCAGAACTGGATATTCCAGCGCCCCAATGCGGTTGGTGAAAAAGGTGCGCTCCCGCTCTATGGCACTGGTGCGCGGCCTGACTATGACCTGAAACGTGTATAATAAATAGGATATAAAATGCTTAAAGATGATGAAATTGGCGAAGCTGTTGTGGAAATCAACTATGATGAGTTGATCCCCAATAATGTTGATCTTGCCAATGATGCCCGCCTGAAAAAAGCGCTGGAAAAATGGCAGCCCAAATATATTAACTGGTGGAATGAGGCCGGCCCCGAAGAAACCGGAAAACTGGAAGTATATCTGCGCACCGCCGTCGGCGTAGACCCCAAGGGCTGGGCAAGGTTCGGTCATGTAAAAATGCCGGATTACCGCTGGGGTATCCTACTGGCGCCAAAAGTCGAAAACCGCACTATTCCCTTTGGCAAGCATAAAGGTGAGCCGGTCTGGCAGGAAGTACCCGGTGAATACCGCGCCCTTTTGCGCCGTATGATTGTGGTGCAGGGTGATACGGAACCCGCCTCCGTCGAACAGCAACGTTACCTGAGCAAAACCGCGCCGTCTCTTTATGATATGCGCAACCTGTTTCAGGTCAATGTGGAAGAGGGCCGCCATTTGTGGGCCATGGTTTACCTGTTGGTGAAATATTTTGGTCGTGATGGCCGGGAAGAAGCTGAAGGGCTGTTGGAACGGCGTTCTGCCGATGAAGACAAGCCGCGCATACTGGGAGCTTTTAACGAAGAAACACCAGACTGGCTGGCGTTTTTCATGTTTACCTTTTTCACCGACCGGGATGGCAAGATGCAGCTGGCCTCCCTCGCCCAATCCGGTTTTGACCCCCTGTCACGCTCCTGTCGCTTTATGCTGACGGAAGAAGCTCATCATATGTTTGTGGGTGAAACCGGTATTGGCCGGGTTATTCAACGCACCTGTGATGTCATGAAAGAGGCGGGAATAACCGACCCTCAAGATATTGACGCCGTGCGTAAACTGGGCGTGATTGATCTGCCCACATTACAAAAGCGCGTGAATTTCCACTATAGCGTTACTCTGGATCTGTTCGGTTCCGAGGTATCCACCAACGGGGCCACCGCCTTTAATGCGGGCATCAAGGGCCGTTACCGGGAAGAAAAACTGGAGGATGATCATGTCTTGACCGATGACACTTACATGGTCAGCCGCGTTACCGATGGCAAAATAGTCGAAGAAGAAGAACCCGCCCTAAATGCCATCAATAGCCGCCTGTTGGATGATTATATTAAAGACGCATCAGCAGGTGTTAACCGATGGAATACATTGATCAAAAAGGCAGGTGTCGATTTTGAAATCTACCTTCCACATAAAGGTTTCTGCCGTAAAATTGGTGAATTTTCCGAAGATTACATTACTCCAGATGGCAAGGTCATAACTGAAGAACAGTGGAACGCCCAGCAGAGTGAATGGCTCTGTGATGAAGCTGACACGCTTTATATCCAGTCCCTAATGAAACCCTGTGTTGAAAAAGGAAAATATGCCGGATGGATTGCCGCACCGCGGGTAGGCATCAATAAACAGCTTAGCGACTTTGAATATGTCAAAATCGACTAATAACGTCACAATTAGCGGTGACAAGCTGGAAATAAAAAGATATCAGGGCAACGACAATAGACCTACCCTGATATTCTTGCACGAAGGTCTTGGTTGCGTTGATATGTGGCGCGACTTTCCTGAAAAACTGTCTCAGATGACAGGCTGCTCCGCTCTGGTTTATAGCAGGCAAGGCTATGGCCGTTCTGACTCCTGCCCGCTGTCACGACCAGTACGCTATATGCATGATGAGGCACTTGATGTCCTGCCTGAACTCCTCACCGCCACAGGGATAGAGGATCATATTTTAATCGGACATTCTGATGGTGGGTCAATCGCCCTTATCCATGCGGGGGCCGAGGACAGGACAGGACTGCTTGGGCTAATTACAATGGCGCCGCACGTCTTCTGTGAAGATGTATCTGTTAGCTCCATAGCCGAGGCAAAAAAGGTTTTTCTGGAGGGAAACCTCCGCGCTAGTCTTGAAAAATATCATCATGAAAATACCGACTGCGCCTTCTGGGGGTGGAATGATATCTGGCTGCATCCCGATTTTCTGAAGTGGAATATTGAAGAATATTTACCCCGCATCAAAATACCGCAACTGGTTTTGCAAGGCGCGGATGATCAATATGGCACAGTCGCGCAGGTTCAGTCGATTGCGAAACAAAGCGGTGGTTCCGTTGTAGTTCAGATGCTGGCCGACTGCGGACATTCCCCCTATAAAGAACAAGAGACGTTGAGCCTGAACGCCATGAAGAATTTCATCCTGCCTCTGATTTCATAAAACCCCCTGATCTTATAAAACTCCCTTATCTCATAAAAAAGGCCGACGAGATAATCTCGCCGACCTTGAGTGGGATAACCAATTCAATTAAAAGTTATAATTTACCGTCAGAGACCATTCACGTGGGCGGGCATAAGTTGATTCCGCGTAAGACGCACTGGCTTCAAGTGAAGAGTTGCCGGACAGGCGATATAATTTATCACCAAGGTTTGTTACCGCTGCGGTAACTGTCCATTCATCATCAGGTGATGTCCATTGAACAGCCGCATTGAAGATGTTGTAGCCATCCTGGGAAATTGCTTCGGTGTTATTGGCGTTAAAATGAACCTTGCTATGATATGACCAGTCAATACGTGGGGTCAATGTACCATTTTCGCCCATATTGAACTCATAAGCCGCACCAAAGCTTGCTGACCAGTCCGGCGCATGGGGCATTGCATTTTCAATAGCCACACCACCATTGGTAATCAACTCATCACTCAGCTCTTCATAACTTCCATCTGTATATCCAACACCACCGACGATATGCACGTTGGGGACCGGCACAAAGGTCCACTCAAGTTCAAATCCTTGAATGACAGCCTTACCCGCATTGAACACAATCGGCGCAAAATCCTCACGAATGACGAATTGCAGATCCTTATAGTCGGTTCTGAAAGCCGCACCATTCAGGCGCAATGTGCCCTCAGCCAATGTGGCTTTAAACCCAACTTCATAGGTTGTGGCAAATTCAGGGGCGAATAACCGCGGTGTAGCACCTGGCTTCACATTCCTTGCATTAAAGCCACCACTCTTGAAGCCTTCTGCGTAATTGAAATAAACCATCAGATCTTCATTCGCCTGATAGGCTATATTCGCCATCGGTGTCGCATCAGAAACATTGCTTTTTACCCATTCCTCTGCGAAGAAGACCGTACCGGCCGTAACAACCGCAACATTTCCGCCAGCAACGGTCGGAAATAAATCACCGGTTACAGGATGAACATATAGACCATCACCATTTCTTTCCGATGCTGCTATTGGGAATAAATAGGTTGTCAGCGCAGACTGAATTGGCAAGAATGCCTTATTCTCATCCGTATAGCGCAGACCCGCAGTAATACTCAGTTTATCGGTAACATCGTAGGTTGCCTGAGCAAAGACTGCCTTGGTATCATTTTCGACTTCACCACCGGTATTGAATTCTCCGAAAGGAATTTCCACCCAGTAATCATCTGTCGCACTTTCTTCAAAATAATAGGCACCGACCATCCACTGAAGCTTATCATCAAAGGCTGCACCAGAAAGTTGGAATTCCTGACTGAATTGTTTCTGGGTATCATCATTGATGGTATGCAGCACGACAACCGGCGTATTATCCGCATCGCGTGAGGCCAGCCATTCCATATCACGATAAGCCGTGATCGATTTAAAGGTAACACTTCCCGCATCATAAGTGGCGGTCAGGCTAGTACCCCAACCTTCCAGAGTGGAGATCACCGGAAATGTACCATTGGTGGCATAAGGCCCGACATTCTGGAAATTATTGGCGCAATTCAGTTCATCTATTTCCGTTCCGGGTGCGGAACAACCTGCTGCCGCACTACCAACACGGGCAAACAAGCCGGACGTTGTTATGGAATTAAATACCTGCGGCGCACCATTTTCATCTTCTTTGTTATAGTCAAACCTAAGGATGAATTCCAGATCTTCGCTGGCTTTCAACACTGCCGTCGCATTAAGACCAAATGTATCGTCATCGCCCAGATCTTTGCCGTCCACGGTGCGTATTACATAACCATCACGTTTACGCTTGCCGATGCTAAAGCGGGTGAGCAGTTTTTCGCTAATCGGCAGATCTAAGTTAAGCAAGGCTTCAATGCGATTGTCACTGCCGCCTTTTACCGTGACGTCTCCGCCAAACTCCTCAGCAGGCATAGTGGTATGAATACTGATTGCACCACCAATTGTATTACGGCCAAACAGGGTTCCCTGTGGCCCGCGCAATACTTCAATGCGTTGAATATCAGCAAAATCAAGCGTTCCGCCAACAGAGCGTGCCATATAAACACCGTCAATATAAAGACCAACACCCGGATCCGTACTTGGCAAAAATTCAGTCTGACCAATACCACGGATGAATATCTGGGAAGAGGCATTGCTGCCTGAAGAAGGTGCCTGAGAA
>JAGLJX010000011.1 GCA_023142175.1 Emcibacter sp. | reverse complement strand
TCTGGGGCGCGCGCGGCATGGGCAAAAGTTCCCTTATCAAAGCCCTTCATGCAAAAATACGCACAACAGAGAATAAAGCTCTGGCCCTGATCGAGATCCACCGGGAAGATATGCCCTCCCTGCCCCGTCTGCTGGAACATCTGCGGGTCTCTGACCGGAGGGTGATTCTTTTTTGTGATGATCTGTCCTTTGATAATGATGACAGCAGCTATAAATCTCTCAAGGCGGTTCTAGAAGGCGGCATTGAAGGTCGACCTGATAATGTAATTTTTTATGCCACCTCAAACCGCCGACACCTCATGCCGAGGGAAATGATAGAGAATGAACGCTCAACCGCCATCACACCCGCAGAATCAGTGGATGAGAAAGTTTCTCTTTCAGACCGCTTTGGATTATGGCTTGGCTTTCATGGCTGTTCTCAGGACGATTATCTGTCCATGATTTCCAGCTATATGGATCACTTCAGAATTACGGCACCCAAGAAAACCACACGTACTGAGGCTTTGGAATGGTCCCGCACCAGAGGCGCAAGATCAGGGCGCGTGGCTTGGCAGTTCATCCAGGACCTTGCCGGACGCCACAGAATTAAGCTACCGTAAATATTTTACCGGATTAACAGCGCGGGAACCTTTACGCATTTCAAAATGAAGCTGCGGGCGACCTACACCACCAGATTGCCCTACACGGGCAATCGTCTGGCCCCGCTTTACTGCCTGACCTTTTGTAACTAAATTAGATGAATTATGAGCATATGCCGTTATCCAGCCATTGCTATGGCGGATTAATATCAGCCTGCCGAACCCTTTTATTTTGCGGTCTGCATGAACGACAACACCGCTTTCTGAAGCGCGTATTTCACTGCCGGATTTCGCCGCAATATTGATGCCATCATTATGATAACCCACCTCTTTTGGCCCGTAGGATGACAATAGTGGCCCCCGCACCGGCCACATAAAACCTTTGCCACTTTGCGGTGGCGGTGGCGGCAGAGACACGTGCTTCACTGTCGAGCGTCCGCCCGAAGCCTTGCCGGGTACTTTCAACTTTTGCCCAATCGACAGGATATAGGGGCGTTTCATTTTGTTCAGACGGGTGAGAGTAGTCATATCCACCCGGTATTTCCGGGACAGGCTATAGACCGTATCACCTTTTTTCACCACATGAGTAGCCATAGCCGGGCTTTTTAATTTTAGCCCCGGATGCAAAAGATAAGGTGGTTTGAGGTTATTGATTCGAATGATTGCCCGGACGGTGACTCCATACCGCCGCGAAAGAGCATATATAGTATCGCCCTTTCTAACTGTGATGGTCTTACCAGCAGCCCGATAATTATTAGCAGGGTTCTGTTTTTTAATATATTTTTTTGTCGGCGGCTTTGGCTTATTCTTTGGGACCGGAATAGGATAGGGTGTATTTTTTGCGACTTTTGAGACCGGAACACCGTTCCTATACTGGGTACTAAAGGAATGACCAGTCCCGCAGGCTGTTAAAACACCTAAAAACCCCAACATTAAAATTATTTTTAACAACATCTGACACTCATTCATAAAACACAGTGTAAATAACTATATTCCAAGATCAAGGATTATGAATCGTGAACTATACCGGGAAGCAAGGGTACAAATTTAACGGGGAGCAAATTTTGCTCTACATATTCATCCCCCTGCCGGGTAATTCGAATGATATATTGTATTTCACCCTGAGCACCAATGGGGATTATCATGACGCCACCGTCTTTTAATTGTTCCAGCAGCTTTTCAGGAATATTTTCAGATGCAGCCGTTACCATAATACGGTCAAAGGGGGCCTGTTCCAACCATCCCTTCAAACCATTACCAAATAATGTGGTTATATTGAAAATATTCAGTTTTTTAAATATGCTTTCTGCGGCTTTTAAAAGTGGCAAATGCCGCTCAACCGTAAACAAACGACGGCATAATTTTGCAAGCACCACGGCCTGATAGCCAGAACCCGTACCGATTTCCAGAACTTTATGCTTTTTTGTCACCCCCAGAACCTGCGTCATATAGGCCACAATATAGGGTTGGCTGATAGTTTGTCCGCTGCTGATGGGAAGGGCTGCGTTTTCATAGGCCTGAGCGCGTAGAACCTTAGGGATAAAATCTTCTCTGGGAATATCTGCTAATACAGCAAGCACATTTTCATCATCAATAGCTTCGTCCCGCAACTCCTCCAGTAAAAGTGCTTTTTTGTCTGATAAAGTCAGTCGCATAAAAACTCTTTATCTATTTTTTTTCCAATAGTTACGAGTGATTTTTGATGTGTTAGATCAAGATGCATAGGCGATACGGAAATATATCCATTGTCAATCGCCGCAAGGTCAGTTCCCAGCTTTGGTGCCCCATATTGCCGGCGAAAACCAATCCAGTAATAATCGCCGCCTCTGGGGTCTTGCCGAGCATCAATGAATACCTCCGCTTCATCCCGGAATCCTTGGGCGGTGGTTTGAATTCCTTTAACCTTATCAGCGTTAAGCGGGAAATTCACATTCAGGAAGGTTCCCTCCTCCCATGTTATCTCAACAAGTTCTTTCACAATACCAAGTGCGTGATCTCTGGCTGTCTGAAACAGGTCGTAAGGATGATCTTTGGTTACTTCCTGACTGAAGGCAATGGACGGAATACCGCAGATAGTCCCTTCCATAGCCGCAGAGATCGTTCCGGAATAGGTCATATCTTCTGCCAGATTGACACCGCGATTTATACCAGAAAGTAATAAAGTAGGCCTATCCGGCATAATTTGATGGAGTGCCATCATGACACAGTCGGTCGGCGTCCCCTTTACGGCAAAATATTTTTCATCAAT
>JAGLJX010000109.1 GCA_023142175.1 Emcibacter sp. | reverse complement strand
GTAAGGGATAACCGGAATTTCATGGTCATGGCACAGCTTTACGATATGACTCACTTCTTCCGTGTTGATGGGGAAAGCCACCGCATCGGGGAGACAGACATCATAATGGGTCATTTCTTCGCCGTGATGCTGGCGCACGGCCCGGGCTATGCTTAGCCGATCACCGAGCAGGGATTTAAGTTGTTCCAGTAGGTTGGGTAGGTTTTCATTCATAGCTAAAGCATATCCCATTAAAATAATCTATGCTATAACCTAATGATAAGGGGTGAGGATGTCACATAGAATAATTCAGATACATATCCGCAAGGGCAGCGGCGATTTGGCTCAGAAAATTAAACTGATTACCACCCCCATTGACACATGGCCGGTGGGACCGGATGGATTGAGTTATGCCCTTCTGGTCAGAACGCAGGATACCCAGAATGTCACGGACCGTCTGCAGGAACTTTTTCTGAAAAATCAAATCATCCGCATCGTGCTTCAGCCGGTGGAGGCAATTCTGCCGAAACCCGTCGAGAAGGCCAAGACGGAAGCGCCCGCAACCAAGGATCAGGTTCAGGGCAGCGAAAATGGTAAAAAATCCAAAAGCTCAAAAGTATTCTCCGGTGTCAGTCGCGACGAGCTTTATGCCGATGTATCGCGCGGGGCTAAAAGCAGCACCAGTTATATTCTGCTGGTGATTTTTTCCACAATCGTCGCCGGAATTGGACTTATTGAGAATAATGTGGCGGTGGTCATCGGCGCTATGGTTATTGCGCCTTTGCTTGGACCGAATCTAGCCCTTGCACTATCCACGGCTCTTGGTGATCTGGAACTGATGGGCAATGCTTTGAAAACCATGGCAGTTGGTTTTTTGATCGCGCTGGCTTTAAGCTTTTCACTGGGGCTCGTTTGGGGAATCTATTGGCCGGATGAACTTAACAGCCCGGAACTCCTCGCCCGAACCGTAGTTGGTTTTGGCAGCATTGCGCTGGCGCTGGTGTCCGGCGCGGCAGCTGTTCTATCATTGGCCAGTGGCATCTCAAGCGTTTTGGTTGGTGTCATGGTTGCGGTGGCATTATTACCGCCGGGGGCGACAATTGGAATCATGCTGGGGGCGGGGCAATATGATCTGGCTGGTGGGGCGGCGTTATTATTGGCGGTGAATATTGTCTGCGTTAATCTGTCGGCGAAACTGGTGTTCCTGTTTAAAGGCGTACAACCCCGCACATGGTTTGAAAAAAAGAAGGCCAAAAGGGCGATGATTTTCTATATTATCTTCTGGCTGCTGAGCTTGAGCGTTCTGGGCTATATTATTATTCTAAGGAATGTTTGAGTTTCTTCTTCAGATTCACTTCAAGAGAGACTTTGGCCCCGCCTGCAAATTCACTGATGATGCCCTTCAGGGACGGCAGGGCGGCTTTATGGTCCTCGATAACATCTATGGGTAGTGACAATATATAGGCCCCGTCCCTCACCCGAAATGCGGCAGTTGACCCCGCGGGCAGACAGATAATTTTATAGGACAGGCGGCCTTCGGGCACTGGCGTCACTTCCTGAATTTCTCCCAGATCAAGCAACATATCCAATTCATCAAAATCAATGCGGAAGCTTATCTTTTCAGGGTCAATGCGAAGTTTCATGATAATAACCCTGCGCTGGAACCGGGATAGAGGGGATAGACATCAACCATACTTCCCGCCTTCAGGGACAAGCCATATTCCGGCACCACTGCCCAGCAATTCTGTGCAAGCATGGGCTTGATCTTGAAAGATTCCTGTCCGGGCAGAATTTCAACGGTGAGACGGCCTTCTTCATCATGTTTGTAATGTGCTTTCTGAAAAAAGCGAAACAGGGATTCTTTGGAAAAATCATTTTGTAAAACAGCACTGGTATGGTTTTCCTGCTTCTGCCCTCTCAGTTTACGGATCAGGGGATAGGCAAAGAAACGTAGCCCCACGGCAGAGGCGATCGGGTTTCCCGGCAGTCCGAAATAATGGGTACCGCAGGGAAAGCGGGCATATAAAATGGGTTTTCCGGGTCGGATTGCAGATTTGTGAAGGAGGATTTCCGCGCCCATCGCCCGCAAACCGTCGGGGATAAAGTCATAGCGTCCCATGGAAACCGCACCGGAAGACAGAATAATCTGAACATCCGTGGACAGAATTTCTTCTATTTTCTGCTCGAATTTCTCCGGCTCATCAAAAATGGTACCTGCGTTGGTGGCGGCGATACCGAAAGATTTCAGGCTCTGCACAAGGTAGGGCGCGTTGCTATTGCGAATTTGTCCGGGTTGCAGGGCGCGGTCCAATTCATCCACCAGCTCCTTGCCCGTGCTGATCACAGCGGCTTTGGGCGCGACGGTGACCGGAATTTGATCCTGTCCCAATGCGGCGAGCGCCATAATATGATGGGGAGTGATCTGGGTTCCATTTTCGATTAAAATATCGCCGGGGCAAAAATCTGTTCCGGCATGGCGTACATTCTTGCCGTGGTGGGCATCCACGATGACAGAAATCTTTGTCGGCCTTTGTTGATCATTCGTTTCTAGTATCGTCGTATCTTCTACCCGGATGACCGCGTCATAGGCGTCCGGTACAGGCGCTCCGGTCATGATTTCCCAGGCACCGTTGCCGCCTTTGCTGGGGCTGTCGCCCGCCATGGTGCTGCCATCCACTGCCAGAAT
>JAGLJX010000108.1 GCA_023142175.1 Emcibacter sp. | reverse complement strand
ACATGCACCGTAGGATTATTTATCTTGCCATAATGCTGTTCAGGATATTTTACAACATCAAAATCTGTTGGCTTTGCTCCAATAACACTGCCCTTTAACAGTTCACCGTAATAGGGAAGCTTTTCCAGAATGCTGTCCACCTCATATCTACTATGATGAAAGAAAACTCCGTCATCATCATAAACTTCGCGAACCGCAGCATCATAACCCATATTTTCCTCACGCATAATTGCCGCACAGCGCGTCATGAACTTTCGAGATAAATGTGTCGTAGCGGAAGACAGTTTAAACTTGCTAACGGCCTTTGCCTGTTCTTGGGTTAAAGAAAATTCGACTATCAGGTCGTTGATTAACCGGTCATCATCCTCGGCATCATGTAGCATTTCCAGAATATCATTTTGCTTATCCGGGGACAATTCGTCCCAAATATTCCCCAACATTTCAGGCTTTCGCATGGTGAAGGCCGTGGCATTGCCGTTTAACTTGTCACGCGGCCCATTTTCCAGATTGAACAGACATTCTCGCGGGAAAACAGGACGGCCATCGGAATTCCTTAATTTCCGAACAGCACCGAATGCAATGGTTTTCTGCCTATTCAGACACTTAATCAATCTGGCTCTCTGGTTATCATCCAGTTCGTTCTTTTCCTGATTTTCATCATAATATTGAAGATTGCCGACCTCCTGTAAAATACGAAACTCATGGGCAATGGGCAAATCTTTATGGGCACGATATTCCTCAATGAAAAATTCACAACGGCCCCGTTCCACAGGCTTCAATTTCCGTTGGAAGAAAATCCCGTCAAACCCCTGATCCTTATTGCCATTTCGCAAATCATCCCAATCAGTCGGAGATAAGATTTGCGATGCTTCTTGCCTGACCCTTATTTTATCAAATTCATGGATATACATGGCCCGATCAGCATAAAGGTCACCGTCTTCTCCCCGGAATCTGACGGACTTACCCTTTTTCAGCCGGTCATTCAGCCATTGACCTAGAGTCTGATCACCCAGTTTCTCACGCAGTTCAGAGATTTTCGGCTTGATCTTGCCTGTTTCCTCATCATCACCATCACTCTTTCGGTTGGATAAAAAGCCACGGCGTTGGTTGATATGGAATAGTGCACGACCCAATTCATTCGGGCTTAAGGAACGCTCAACCGCCTCTGCCCGTAAGTAATAAGGATCAAGTGTTTCAAGTTCCTTACGTGCCTCTGCATCTTCTGGCATCAAACCTAATTGCACTAAACGACTAATTAATTGATGTTTACGGCGTAACCTGCGGTCACGATTTCGTCTTGCACCACGGGCCAGTCGCCTTTCTACAGCCAGACTTTCTCCAACCCTGTCTTTACTTGAAGGCTCCCTACCATCAGAAAAAATTCTGACCCCTGAATCTTTTAAATCGACCACTTTACCAGAGGCATTTAAGGTGAAAGCCGCCCAGCCCAAAGAGTTGGTCCCCATATCCAATGCTAATCGCCAATTCATATTATTCCCCTTTGAGTTAGAATTATCAATTTTATATTGACTTATGGTTGCACAGGAAGCAATCTCTTTCTTGAGTGTAGCTACTCAGAGATCTTGGCAACTCGTTAACACGATTTATGTCATAAGATTTAAAGACTGGGTTCGCCCAGTCTTTTTTCGTTCCAAGGGAATAATAAAAATTTATTTCTATGAAACTTTCAAAAAACAATTCAATTATGCTTTTCTACTGGTAAACTTGATAATGACTACCCAGTTCTCTTTTTCATCCTGTCGGGCGCACCAATCATTTCCAGTATTAGCCAAAAACTCCAGCCTCTTTAAAATGTTCAACCTGCTCTTCAGAAAAGCCGAATTCTGTTGCCAGTGATGCATTATGTTCGCCCACCGCACAGCCCTTGAAGTGAAATTGGGGGGGGCTTTCTGACATTTTAATGGCGCAGCCAATCTGTTTGATACCATCAACCTCTACAGTCATGCCCCTGCTGATCAATTGCTCATGCTCGCAGGCCTCTGGCAATGTCAGCACAGGTTCCACACAGGCATCTACGTCCTTGAATAAGGCCCGGCATTCCTCATAATTCCTATTTTTTATATTTTCCGCGATCTGCTGTTTAAATTCTATTTTCTGCTCAGGGTCAGTTGAAAAAGCCAGTTTCACAAGATCCGGCCTGTCTAATGCTACGCATAATTCCTGTCTGAATTTCGGCTCCAGACTACCGACCGAGAAATAGCGCCCATCACTGGTTTCATAATAATCATAAAATTCACCGCCATTTAACATCTCCTGCTCAGGTCCGGTACTGACGCCAGCCCCAAGACAATTTGATGCGGCGATGGAATTTAAGGTAAAGGCAGCGTCAGTCATGCTGATGTCAACATATTGGCCTTTGCCCGTATCAGCACGTTGAATGACAGCAGCCAAAAGCCCCACCACCAGATGCAGCGAACCACCCGCGAGATCGGCTATCTGAATACCCGCCGGAACCGGGGCCTGTCCCTTTCGGCGACTATGGTCCTGCACACCGGCAATGGACAGATAGTTATTGTCATGTCCGGCCCTATCCCGATAAGGCCCGGTTTGGCCATATCCTGTTAATGAACAATATATCAGCTTGGGGTTTACAGCTTTGAGGACATCATAACCTAACCCCAGTTTATCCATAACGCCGGGGCGGAATTGCTCTACCACAATGTCATACTCCATGATCAGTCGTTTTATGATCTCTATGGCTTCAGGTTTCTTTAGATTCAGGGCCAGTGATTTCTTTGATCGATTGATATAACGATGCAGGTAAGTGCTATCACCGTCTTTTGCACCCATCAAGCGTGTTAACTCCACGCGGTCGGGGGCTTCAACCCGAAGAACATTAGCGCCCAAATCTGCTAGCATCAATGTGCCGAACGGCCCCGGCAACAGGGTCGAAAAATCGAGTATTTTCAATGATGACAGAGCAGACATAAACAAACCTCTTGATAGGGAAAAATATTATTTAATCAGGTCGCGACTGATAATTTCTTTCATGATTTCTGATGTGCCGCCGTAAATGCGCTGGACACGGGCATCGGCAAACTCACGGGCAATGCGATATTCCGTCATATAACCATAACCGCCAAAAAGCTGTAGACATTCATCGGCAACGACACCCTGTAATTCAGTAGTATGGAGCTTGGCCATGGAGGCGGTCGCCGTATCCAGCTTACCCTCTGCCAACAGCAGGACACATTGATCAACAAAGGCTTTTTGTACCCTGACTTTTGTCGCCAAATCGGCCAGTTTAAAGCGGGTATTCTGAAAGTCCGCAATACGCTTGCCAAAAGCATTGCGCTCCTTGACATAGTCCAGCGTGATATCCAGCATTCCTTCACAGGCGGCCTGTGCGCCAACAGCCAAAATCAATCGTTCACGGGGGAGTTCCTGCATCATGGCAATGAAGCCACCGTCCAATGGCCCGAGCAGGGCAGCATCACTGACAAAAACATCTTCAAAAAACATCTCCGAAGTATCCTGACACTGCATACCTAGCTTTTCCAGTTTGGTGCCACGGACAAAACCTTTGGCGGTAGCCTCAACTATAAACAGGGAGACCCCCTTCGCACCCGCCACCGGATTGGTTTTGCCGGCCACAATGACAATGTCACAATGCTGCCCGTTAGAGATAAAAATCTTACTGCCATTAATCAGGTAGCCACCATCGACTTTCTTGGCGGATGTTTTAATATTTTTCAGGTCACTGCCCGCCCCCGGCTCTGTCATGGCGATGGCGCCAACATATTCCCCCGTTGCCATTTTAGGCAGATAGTTTTTCTTTTGCTCATCCGAGCCCATATTGACAATATAATGGGCCACAATACCCGCATGAACCCCCATAACCCCCGCAGAGATAGAGGCCATACCACGGCGACTGAAAATATCAATAATCAATGCGGCAAATTCAAAACCAACCCCAATACCGCCGTATTCCTCTGGCGTGTCAACGCTGAGCAGGCCCGCCTCACCGATCTTGTTCCATATTTCGCGGGGCATCCATTTGTCCCGCTCCCACTCTGCGTAATGGGGTTCTATTTCCTGATCAATGAATTTATTGACTGAGTCCGAGAAAATTCGAAGATCTTCATTCATCCAGCTACAATAAAAGGGTACCATAAGTTTTTCCTACCTGAGAATTCTACCGCCTGCAATCAGTAGAATTGACCTCATAAAATTAGTTAAATATTTTTTTAAGACATTAACGCTTCTCAATAATTAATTTATCAAACAACCACATATAAACCTTTTATTCACACCTTTACTTTAAATAATTCTAATATAATAATATAACGTGAGTTACATGAGTATAAAAACGCAAAGTAATATATATTATCCTATAATAGTATTTACGATACTATGTCTTGCGGGACTTGTTGGTGCTTTTTTTACGATCTATCAACAAAGGGATTTTGTGGAAATAGATTATACTAAGGCCGTCCTAATACAGACCAGTGTAATATTAATTGGCGCAACCCTAGCTTATATGCTCAAAAAGACAATATTGCAAAGTAGAGACCTCAGGAAAGAAATATTTCATAGAGTAACCGAGATAAAAGAATATATTCAGGTCCGTGAGGATTCTGAAAATAATAACAGGTTACTAAATGTGGTTATGGACACCCTAACCCAAGGTATATGTGCCTTTTCACCGGAAATGACCCTGCTGAAATGGAATAATAATCTGGAAGCCATACTGGACCTGCCGAAGGGTACGGTAAAAGAAGGCCTTCTCTATAAGGTCTTTACCAAACATCTCGATCAGATTTCCTGCCATATCACAGAATATGCAAGCACCAGTTTACATATGGTTGAAGATAGTTTTCTGAAACAGGATATTAGCTATTTTGAGAGAAATCTGAAAGATGACCGCACGCTGGAAATATCTATGACACCTATGCCTGATGGGGGATTTGTTGTGGTTTACTCCGATATTACCCAACGGAAAAAAGCAGAGCGCGTTATCCGTCATATGGCGCATTTCGATTCACTCACCGGGCTGGCGAACCGAGCCTATTTCACCGAGAAGCTGGAAGGCCATCTCAAACAGAACCGTCAAGGCGATCATACGGTCGCACTCGCCCTTATTGATCTTGATAAATTCAAGGATGTGAATGACACTCATGGCCATCCCATGGGGGATGCCCTATTGCAAAGAGTGTCAGAAATTCTAAAATCCAGAGTTAGGGATAATGACTTCGTCGCCAGGATCGGGGGCGATGAATTTGCTATTCTATTCCCCAATACCAGTGAAATAGAAGAAGTTGTCGTCCCCCTGAACCGTATGCTGGATAAATTAATGAAGCCCATCCTCATCAGGGGTATCAAACTCAATATTGGCGCCAGTATTGGTATTTCTCTTTACCCCGAACATGCCACATCAACAGAAGATCTGATCAAGGCCGCTGATGATGCCCTATATTCTGTCAAAGAAAATGGCAGGGGAAATATCGAGGTTGCTTCAAAACCCGTCAAGAAAGCCAAGATATCTATTGTATAAACTATTTCCTGATTACCCCGGCTAGAAGGGAATCAAAAGGCCCGATGCAGGTTTTTCCTCTACTTGAATTGAAATATTACTGTTTACCGCATAAAAATAGCTGAATTGAATTTTATTTAACCTGCTTAATACCTCCCTCCCCATCTAACCCAAGCCTATCACATTCGTTGTTATAGCTTGCAAAATTACTCTTCTATTCAATACTTCATATATTAATTACCCACCTAAAAACAGGACAGAAACCACCCGCCAGACCTCACTGGTATAAAATAGGCATTGCATATGGCTTACTTTTTTAATAAATTAACGAACGGTCGTTCGGATAATTAATTATATATATAGGAGTATAGAAATGTCACCAATTGAAGCATGGGGAATGTTTTTTGTAAATGTTGGGGAACCACTGGAAAAACGCACCTTTGTCATTGATGACATTTCAGATGATGATGTTGTAGTCAAAGTCGCTGGTTGCGGGGTCTGTCATACGGACTTAGGTTATATCTCAGGAGCCGTTGGCACCAAACATGATCTACCTCTCATTCTGGGTCATGAGATTAGTGGAACCGTACAGGCCTCCGGTAAAAATTATGAAAATCTTTTAGGCAAGAAAGTGATCATCCCTGCGGTTCTACCTTGCGGTGAATGTGAACTTTGCAAGGCAGGCCGCGATAATATCTGCCAGCATCAGCTAATGCCGGGCAATGACTTTCAGGGCGGCTTTGCCAGTCATATTGTTGTCCCTGCCCGTTTCCTCTGCGAGCTTGACGATGATCTTGGCAAGTTTAAGCTGCATGAATTATCGGTTATCGCCGATGCCATCACCACCCCTTATCAATCTATGATCCGCAGTGGCCTTAAAAAGGATGACCTTGCCATCGTTATTGGCACGGGCGGCGTTGGGCTTTATATGGCGCAGCATGCTCATAATGCGGGGGCCACGGTGATCGCCCTTGATATTGATGAGGCCAAGATCGAGGCTGTTAAAAAACAGGGAGCAGATTTTGGTATCTGCACCAAAGACATGGATGGCCGCGAGATCAAAAAAGTCGTCCGCGCCCTTGTTAAAGAAAATGACCTTCCGAAATACCAATGGAAAATATTTGAAACCAGCGGCTCAACCCCGGGGCAGAATGTGGCCTTTTCCCTGCTGACCTTTGCCAGCACACTCGGCGTTATCGGTTTCACCATGGGCAAACTTGAATT
>JAGLJX010000107.1 GCA_023142175.1 Emcibacter sp. | reverse complement strand
AAATATTACCCACCCGTGGTCAAGGGCGTATTGGATGGCAGTATTAATCTTCAGGATAATATCGTGGAATATCCCTTGTCTCAGCTTAATGAGGTTGTTGAGCTTGCCAATGCCCATAAGCTCAGCCGCCGCGCCATAATGGTTCCAGATCAGGAGTGATATGAATATGACTTACCAAACACTTGAAATTAACGAAAAATATGACGGTCAAGTTGCCGAGATCATCCTCAATGATGCCCCGGCCAACATTCTGACTGCCGCAATGATGGCTGAAATCAGAGACTTCCTTAAAGAAGATCTGAAAAACAAAGACAGAAAGCTCCTCATTTTTAAAGGTGCCGGAGATCATTTCTGTTTCGGTGCTGCTGTAGAAGAACATACCGCCGATCAGGTGGATAATATGCTACCCGGTTTTCATCTTATGTGCGGTGATATTCTGGCCCATCCGGTGCCTACATTGGCCAATGTATCCGGCTTCTGCCTTGGCGGCGGGTTAGAGTTGGCCCTTGTCTGCGGGCTTATCTTTGCCGAAGAAAGATCAAAATATGCTGTCCCTGAAATTCAGCTAGGCGTATTCCCCCCCGTGGCGGCGGCCCTGCTTCCATTCCTCGCGAACGGTGTCACGGCGTCACATATGTTACTGACCGGTGCCAAACTAACTGCACAGGAATTAAAGGACTGCGGTGTCATCAATCAAATCGCACCCGCCGCAGAACTCGACCAGCTGATTAATGACTATATCGAGAAAAATATCCTGCCGCGCAGTGCCAGCAGCCTAAGGTTTGCCAACCGGGCTGTTCGTATGAGCGTCAATTCTGTCTATCGCCAACATATCGGGGATCTGGAACGGATGTATCTTGATGAGTTAATGAAAGGTCATGATGCCAATGAGGGTATTAACGCCTTCCTCGCCAAACGCGCGCCGGAATGGAACAATAGTTAAATGAGCGACCAAGCCGTTATCAATAAACGCCTGAGCGGTCTGGACGAGATTTTAGACAAATCCGCCCAGCTCATGGCGCATCTTGGTTACCACGGCACATCTATGCGGGACTTGGCACAGGTTACCGGGCGCAGCCTGTCCGGCCTGTATCACTATTTCAGCAATAAAGAAGAATTACTGTTTCTGATTAATCAGCGCGGTTTCACATCACTTTTGGCTATGTCCAGCAACCTGTTGGAGCAGGAGTTAAAGCCTGAAGAACGTCTATCAGGACTAATCACCAATCATGTGACCTATTTCATCGACCACCTTAGCGAGATGCGGATCATGACCTCCGGCACAATGGAAATGAATGAGCAAAGAAGCCAGACCCTGTGGAAACTGAAACAGGAATACACCGAATTAGCCCAAAATATTGTTGGCGACTATATAAGAAGCCAGACGGACACCGACCATTCTACCAACATCATCAACCGTAAAACCTATCTGTTATACGGCATGATGAACTGGATATTCGGCTGGTATTCAGCAAAAGATCACGGCACAGCAACTCAGGTAGCGGACGACATTTTCAGTACTTTCACAAGTGGCTGTTGCCCAAAATAATGCGCAGAATGATAAAGAGGGAAGCGTTATGAACATACTAAAGTCTGACATAGAATTGGGAGAATACACCCCCAATGTTGGCACGATGTTTCTTAACAATCGGGATTCCTATAAAACCGCCCCAGCCTTTGCTGAGCGAGTTGACGGACCTTATCAACATTGGTCATGGGAACAATTAACTGCCGATATTATCTCACTGTCAGCATATCTGCTTGAGAGTGGCCTTGACCCTGATAATAATCTATTAAAACGAGTTTCTTTCATCGGAGGCAACAGCTACCAAAGACTTGTTTGTGAAATGGCGATTATGAGTTGCGGCTTGGTCTGTGTACCCATATTTGCCAAATATCCAAATGAGCTGATGGAAAAGCTGATTGATTTCTCCGAAGTAAGCATGATAATCAGCGACAACCCTGAAAAAATGAAATCGCTGGACCCGAACTGCCTGCCGGAAAAATTGCTTTTCCTGTCATCGCCAGAATTTGATGACATATTAAACCAAGACCTCGCCACAGAAACAAAAGCCAGGATCGAAAAGCATTTCCATAGCGTTCCGTCTTCTGCCCTCGCCATGATCATGTATACGTCCGGCACAAGCGGTTTTCCCAAGGGCGTTCAGCTTCACCATTCCAACATCATGAGCCAGCAAAAGGCATTACAGATTATGTGGAAGCCGCAAGCGGGTATGCGTTTCTTATGCTATCTGCCGTGGCACCATAGTTTCGGCGGGCTTTTTGAGCGCTTTTTTGCCCTGTATTCTGGCGGTTGCCTCGCCATAGATGACAGTTTTGGCAAAAATATTGACCGATTGCTGGAGAATTTTGCCAAGATTAAACCCCATGCCTATTTCAGTGTCCCTGTGATTTATCAGGGCATCGTTGGCAAGGTACTGACTTCGGAAAAAGCTGAAAAATCTTTCTTCCATGATGATCTGAAGTTCGTCTTTACCGCTGCGGCCCCCCTGCCGCTCAGCACATCCGATATTTTCCGCAAACATGAAATCCCAGTAGTGGAATCTTGGGGGCTGACCGAAACATCGCCCTGTTGCACCCTGACCGGGTTTAGCATGGATCGTATACCGGGCATTGTGGGCTTCCCCATTCCCGGCGTTGAAATGCGTCTGGGCGAAGATAACGAGCTTCTGGTGCGCGGTGAAAATGTCATGAGTGGCTATTTCAAAAACGAGGAAGCCACGGAGAAGGCCTTTTCCAAAGGCGGATGGTTCCATACGGGCGATATTGGCGAGATTAATCAGGACGGCGTGAAAATCATTTCCCGCAAGGAAAGAATGTTCAAGCTCAGCAACGGCGAAAAGCTGTTCCCGTCCAATATTGAGGAAAATGTCTGCAGGCGCTGCAAATTCGTCAAATACGCCTATGTTTTTGGCTCCGGTCAGAAAAACCCATTCATGCTGGTCTTTCCAAATTCAGAATTAATGGCCGCCAGCGTCCGCAACCAGCAAGATGATCCGGGCTGCGAATTCCCCGGCAGCTGTGCCAGCCTGTCCAGCTGTCTTTCCGGCTGCGTTGATGAAATCAATACCTATCAGTTAACCGGATTTGAACGTATCGGAAAAGCGCTCGTTATTCAGCGCGAATTAACATTGGAGGAAAACGAACTAACCCCGTCCTTCAAGCTAATTCCCCGCCGTATTGAGGAGAAATACAAACCCTATATCGAAGCCATGCAGACGCAAGATTACGATAATCTTCCAGACGATGCTTACGTGATAGAATTGGACTAGTATTATGAAAACTCATTACGGTGTCATAGGATTTGGACCAGTAGGCCGCGTTTTTGCTGCCCATTTGTCGCAGAGCGGCCATCGGGTGTCTGTTCTATATCGCGACCCCACGGTTCGTATAGCCATGCGCGGTCATCCCCTTGTTATAGAAGGTGAATTAAACGCTACGGCAGAAATCACCGACCTTTACAATGATATGCAGGAGTTTTTGAATACGGGTGTTAAGGTAATCCTGATTTGCACCAAAAGTTCCCAGTCTCCCGGCATATTAAAGACTATCAAGGCTCTGGACTACCCTAAAGATATAATATTCCTGTCGTGCCAAAATGGGCTGGATACTGAGCATCAGATCAGCGATGTTTTTGGCCCCGGCCATACCCTGCGTATGTCTGTGAATATGGGCTGCGGCAAGTCGTCTGAAAATATGGTACGTGTCAATTTTTCCATGTGTCATTATCTATCGCTGATGCCGGATATTGATGAAAAAATAATTCATCAGATCGCCACCGACTTCACGGAGGCTGGAACCTGCCTAGAAGTCCGCGCAGATTACCGCACAGAGGTCTTTAAAAAAGCCCTGCTCAATTCATCCCTCGGCAGCCTGTGCGCCATCACCCGCCATACCATGAGCAATGTGTTCGGGCGGGATAGTATGAGATCGATGGTTGCTCAGATCATTGAAGAAGGTATCCGTATCGCACAGGCCATGAACATACCCATCGAGAATGAATTTCTGGGCCATGCCCTTGGCTACCTTGAGAAAGGTGGTAATCACAAGCCATCAATATTGGTAGATATTGAAAATCATAACATCACCGAAAATGAATATATGTGTGGTCGGTTAACCCGCTACGCAGAAGAATATGGGGTCGAGGTCACCCTGATCCCCATCATGTATAATCTAATTAAAACCACTGAGAGTTCAAAATGAAGAAATTTGAAAATATTGGCGTCGTCGGCGCCGGAACAATGGGTGCCGCTATTGCCCAGCATTTCCTGATGAAAGGTTTGCCCGTTACCCTGTTGGATCAATCAGCAGAGAGTATAGAACGAGGACGCCAAACCATCGCAACATCACTTGGTGAAGCCATGAAACGGCGCATCATAAGCGAGGAACAGTTTGAAAGTATCATGGCAAACCTGACCTGCGCCACAGATCAGTCTGCCCTGAAAAATGCCGACCTCGTGGTTGAGGCCATTTTTGAAGACCTGAAAGTGAAGCAGGATTTATTCAAAAATCTTGAAGAAGTTTTACGCACAGACTGTATCATTGCCTCCAATACATCCTCCTTCCTGATCGGTGATATTGCCAAGGGTGCTAAACGCCCGGAACGAATTGTTGGCGTGCATTATTTCTATCATGCTGCCAAGAACAAACTTGTCGAAGTGATCCCCGGCCCGCTTTCTGATGAAAGTCTAGTGACGGAGTTAGTAAATTTCTATGCCTATCACGGCAAGATACCGATCATCGTCAAGGATGCACCCGGCTTTGCCATCAACCGCTTTTTTGTGCCGTGGCTCAATGAAGGCGCACGACTTTTAGAAGAAGGTTTCGGCAGCATCAAGTTCATTGATGAGGTCGCAAGGCAAGTCTTTGGCATCGGCATGGGGCCATTCGCCCTGATGAATGCTACCGGCGTTCCCATCGCCATGCACGCCGCAGACGGGCTTGCGGGCAAGCTCGGTGCTTTTTACAAACCGTCACAGATATTATGTGATCAGGTTGCCACAGGTAATCAGTGGGACGAAGGTGACACTACAATCCTGAATAGTGGCGCGAATGATGAAGGCGTCGTGACGTCACGTTTAATCGCATCATCCCTTGGCATAGCTGCCCAGATGGTCAGCGAGGGGGTTATTGATGCCACCTCAAATGATCTGGGAACCCGCGCAGGGTTACGCTGGCCCATGGGTCCTTTTGAATTGATGAATAAGATCGGCGTTGAGACAGTCGGTGTTATGGTCAAAGACCTGTTCTCAAAATGGGATATGCCCATGCCAAAATTTGCTTTTGGCTCAAACGATCCCGTTGAAATGGAATGGGTGCAGGCCAAAACAAAGGGTGATACAGGTTTTGTTATCTTTAACCTGCCCGACCGTATGAATGCACTTGGGCCACTTGTGGTTAGCCAGTTGGATAAATGCTTTAGCGAGCTTGATCAAAACCCCGACCTTAAAACCATCTATATTCTGGGTCAGGGCAAGGCTTTTGTTGCGGGCGCAGACATCAAATTCTTCCTTGATGGTATTGCAGCAAATGACCTAGATCGTATCCAGAAATTCACAGAATTTGGTCAGGAAGTATTGGCAAAGATTCAGAACTCAAGCAAAACCACCTGCGCTTTTGTTGATGGTCTCACCTTGGGCGGTGGCTTGGAACTGGCTCTGGCGTGCGATTACCGTGTTGGCACGAAGAATACCGTTATTGCCTTTCCGGAAACCGGCATCGGGATATATCCCGGCCTTGGCGGCACCCAAAGATCAAGCCGTTTGATTGGCAAGGGACTTGCAAAATCACTGGTCGCAACTGGGCAATTCCTGAATGATAAAAAAGCCTACGCATATGGCTTAATAGATCAGATCATCGACCCGCTTTATGACTTGTATGACCTGTCAGATATTACCCTCGGTGAAAAACAGGCGGGTAAGGTTGATCAGAGTGAAACCGAAGCCTTATTCGCCGATTTTGATGGCACGATCACAGCCGACCACTCTCAAGCCAAAGTTCTTTCCCGCAAGGCTCCCATCGCGCTCATCACCGCCATGAAGCTAATGGATGATGGCGCGGAAGTTTCCCTTGAAGAGGGACTTAAGATGGAACTTGCCGGATTAAAAGAAATATTTACCACAGAAGATGCCCTTCAGGGGCTGTCGAGTGTTGTTAAGGGCTTCAGGCCAGAATTTAAAGGAGCATAAGTATGAGCGTATCAGCAACAGGGTATAATTCCCGCGAAGGTGGGATCGGCGTATTGTTCGATGATATTTATATCATTGACGGCAAACGTACCCCCTTTGGCAAATTCACCGGTAGTCTTTCTACTGTATCGCCAACTGATCTCGGTATTCATAGCTCAATCGCGGCACTGGAGGCCAGTGGTATTGATGGCGGTGAAGTAGATCAGGTGATCGCATCCAACATCGGGCAGGCAAACTCCGACTGTTTCTTCCTGCCGCGCCATATCGCGCTTTATGCGGGAACCCCGCTGACTGCACCTGCCCTACTGGTGCAGCGTATTTGCGGGTCCGGCGTAGAAGTCTTGGGACAGGCCGCAGAACAGATAGCACTCGGTAAAGCTAATGTGGTTCTGGGTTGCGGGACAGATACTATGAGCCGTTATCCATTGGTATCCTATTCCGCCCGTCAGGGTTTCCCCCTTGGACGTCCGGACTATGTTGACCTGTTATGGGAGGCACTCAATGATACGGCGGCGGTTCCCATGGGCAAAACCGCGGATAATCTGGCGGCAAAATATAATCTCAGCCGCGAAGAAGTCGACGCCTATGCCTTCCGCAGCCAAAACCGCTATGCAGCCGCGAAGGAATCTGGATTTTTTGACGGTGAAATTAGCGCGGTTCCGTCAAGAGGTGAATTTACAATGGGTGATCTTGCTCCACGTAAATTCAAATGCGCTAACCGTGATGGCCTGGATCATGATGAGCATCCACGCCAAACCACCATGGAAATCCTTGGCAATCTGCGACCTGTTTTCAGCAAAGAAGGGCCGACAACGGCGGGCAACGCATCTGGTATTGTTGATGGTGCGGCATCACTTCTTGTGGCATCCGGCGATTATGTCCGCGCTCATGGGCTAAAGCCTTTGGGTAAAATCCGCGGTTTCTCCTCTGCGGGTGTTGAGGCACATCTTATGGGTATTGGCCCTGTGCCTGCCATTCGCAGTCTATTGGGTGCGTTGGATATGGAAGTCTCCGATATTGACCGTTACGAAATCAACGAAGCCTTCTCGGCTCAGGTTCTGTCCTGCGCCCGTGAGCTTGGCATTGATGAAGATACTTTAAATGTTAATGGCGGTGCAGTAGCATTGGGACACCCCTTGGGCGTTACGGGTCTTCGTCTGGCTCATACAGCCCTTCGAACGCTTCATCGGGATGATAAACAATTTGGTGTGGCTTCTGCCTGTATCGGCGGTGGTCAGGGAATAGCAATGGTGGTAGAGAGATGTTAAAAAGACTTCAGGATAAAATAGCAGTTGTCACGGGTGCCGGACAGGGCATCGGAGCCGCAATCGCAAAACGGCTGAGCAGCGAGGGCGCAAAGCTTGTCCTTGTGGATATTAACGAAGACTGCCTGAAAGACATTTCTGGCGAGCTAGACACAGACGTTCTATGCGTAGCAGCGGACGTGTCCAAAAAAGATCAGGTCTTTGCCATGATTGATCAGGCCAAGGATAGCTTTGGCACCGTTGATATTCTGGTCAATAACGCGGGCATCATCCGTGATGGCTTCCTCGCCAAACTGAGCGAAGATGACTGGGAAAAGGTTATCGACGTGAACCTCAAAGGCCCGTTCCTCTGTTGTCAGGCCGTCTTTGACATCATGAAGGCGCAAAATAGTGGCAAGATTGTTAATATTGTCTCCCGCTCATGGCTCGGTAATATAGGACAGGCGAACTATTCTGCCAGCAAAGGTGGCTTGGTCAGCCTGACCCGTACTCTGGCACTGGAACTTGCCAGATTTCAGATCAATGTCAATGCGGTCGCGCCCGGCCTGATTGGCACGCCCATGACCAAAAGCATGCCAGAAGAAGCCTTGGCAAGACTGCTCAGGATGCAGCCCACGGGCAAGATGGGATCGGTAGATGATATTGCCGCCGCCGTCTGTTTCCTCTCATCCGGTGACGCACAATTCATAAATGGGCAGGTCATCCATGTGGATGGCGGCAAAAGCTGTGGATTGTTATCACTATGAATTTACTGACCCT
>JAGLJX010000106.1 GCA_023142175.1 Emcibacter sp. | reverse complement strand
CCTCAACGCTGCGCGTCTACCAATTCCGCCACGGCCGCACACTTAATCAAATTGGCATCAAAAACATCTTTCAGCCTTTGACTGACGGTGAAGTAACAAACCATGACAGATATAGCAAGGGCAAATCTTTAAATATTTTCACCAATATGAATACCACATTCGGTTTTACCCTGACCCGCCCAGCGGCCCGTGCGCCTGTCCTGCCCATCTTCAACCCGTGCCGTACAAGGCATACATCCGATAGACGGATAGCCCTGAGCAATCAAGGGGTGTCTGGGCAAGCCTTTATTTTTGATGATCTGGTCAAGCTCTTCCTGATTCCAATGAGCCAGCGGATTGACCTTGAACTTGGAGCCATCCTGCTCGATGAGCGGAATATTGCCACGGTCTGAGGTTTGAAATCTTTTGCGGCCTGTAATCCATGCACCGTACTCATTCATGGCCAGCGCCAATGGCCGCACCTTGCGAAGATCACAACAGGCATCAGTATCACGGGTCCATAGCAGGCCGTTTTTATCCTCATTAGCGATATTTTTCTGGTCCGGCTTTACTGTGACGATATTAGTCAGACCAAGCTTTTCCGCAACCTTATCGCGGTAACGCACTGTTTCACCAAATAATTTCAGGGTATTGATAAAGATAACCGGGGTAGCGGGCGCAACCTGAGCGACCATATCCAAAAGCACGACAGACTCGGCCCCGAAAGAGGATACAAGGGCGATATTACCCTTGAATTCCTTATTTATCATGGCATCCAGAAGATCGAGACTATTCAAATTTCCATAATCCGCCATCAGAGAAGCATAGTCCCTCGTTGCCGGATTATCTTCAATTTTGCGCTGTGCCATAGTCAAACCTATATCTTTCATCACTGTTCAACAGTAATTTAGGTATGATTACACAATAAATCAAGATTTTAGTGTATATTTTTTTATACTACACTAAAATCTCGTGTATTAACTGCGTTGATAAGTTCTCATGCTCTGGAGAATATTTACGGCTACATTTTCGCCCGCAACCATAATTTCACCCTTGGCGATCAATTCACCGTTAGCATATATCTTAACAGGCTGATCCTGTGGACCGTCCAATTCGATAACGGCACCGCGGCCCAGCTTCAATAACTGACGGATTGGCATCATGGTTTGGCTAAGGACGACCGTTAGCTCTACATTAACATCTTCGATGGCCTGTGACATTTTTTACTTTTATCCTTAATCTGTGTCTTAAAATTGGATATACATTAACATAATGAAATAACATAGTTACGATGAGGTTAACAGGAAAAGCATGAATAATATGGCTTCACCATTGGAATGGAAGTTCTCTGACGGCCTGACCGCTTATGAAAAGGCTATGGAATTTATGGAAAAAAGGGTCGCGGACATTCATGACGGCACGGCCTCGGAACTTGTCTGGTTCCTGCAACATCCCCCGCTTTATACGGCGGGAACCTCTGCCGCAGCGAAAGATCTGGTCACGCCGGATCGTTTTCCGGTCTATGAAACCGGCAGAGGCGGGCAATATACCTATCACGGGCCGGGGCAACGGGTGGTTTATGTCATGCTCGACCTGACAAAGCGCGGGCGCGACGTACGGAAATATGTTTTTCATCTGGAACAATGGATCATTGATAGTTTGGCGGCATTTAACGTCACGGCCGAAAGGCGCGATGGCCGGATCGGGGTTTGGGTCACCCGTGACGATGGACGCGAAGAAAAAATTGCCGCCATCGGGGTTCGGGTTCGCAAATGGGTCAGCTTTCACGGAATCTGCATTAATGTAGAACCGGACTTAGAGCATTACAGCGGCATTATTCCCTGCGGCATTGCCGAGCATGGGGTGACTTCTCTACGTGATCTTGGCCTGCCCGTCACCATGCAGGATGTGGATGCGGTGCTGAAACATAAATGGGCGGAAATATTCGAAAAATGATACGAAAATTTCTAATTATCTGGCTAGTTTCAATCCTTTCCGCCTGTTCATTGCCGGTGGATACAACGCTAACGGAACTTGCGGTGGAACAGTTTCATGAAAGCTATAACAAGGGTAGTTTCAAGACGATTTATGCCAATGCCAGCCCCGATTTTCAGGATTTTGTTCCAGTAGATAAGTTCACCCGCCTGTTAAAGAAACTCCGCAGTAGACTGGGTCAGCATAAAAGCTCAAAACTGATAAGCTGGTCATCAAAATCCTCAAACCGGGGAACAACCATAATCACACTGATTTATGAAGCACATTATGAATTTGATGACAAGGCAAAGGAAAGCTTTACTTTCAAGGTAAATGACGGATTGGCCCGCCTTCGAAACTTTAACGTAGCGTCAGAGGTGATGCAAAAATCAACTGATATTTAAGTGCGTCTTTTCTCAATATCAACAGTGGGTTTTTGTTTGAAACCTTTTGGCGTGATGCCCATAGCACTTTGAACCTCAATATGGCTCACATTCGCTGAATTCGGCCCATTCCAGCAATGTTTAATCATTTGATCCACAAGGTTTTCTTCCCCCACTATCAATGCTTCTACATCGCCGTCCGCACGGTTGCGAACCCAGCCGTCCAGCCCAAGTTCATTCGCCTGTTCCACTGTCCAGCCGCGATACCAGACACCCTGCACCCGCCCTGATATGATAAGTCTGATAGCTTTGTAGCCCTGTGGAATCATTATTATTCAAATTCCATGATCACATCATCTACGGCAAGACTGTCGCCAGCCTTGGCAGAGATTTTTTTGATCACAGCATCTCTTTCAGCTTTCAGAATATTTTCCATTTTCATGGCTTCTACCACGCAAAGCGTCTGCCCTGCCTTAACGTCGTCCCCCTTTGCCACATCAAGCGAAACGATCAGACCCGGCATGGGGCATAACAGAAATGCCGACATATCAGGCGGTATCTTTTCCGGCATAAGGCTTGCCAATTCTGCTTCTCGTGGCGTCCGTATAAATATTTTTTCTGATGCACCATGATAGGTTAGAAGATAACCATCAAGTAATTTATTAACTTGAACACAAACATCCTTGCCATTAATCTGACCTTCGAAAAATGCATTTCCGGGCAACCATTCACTCAAAACTGTATGGGTTTCATCATTGCACAAAACCGCACAGCCATCTTCTGTGGCAAAGAATGAAGACTTATAATTCTCGCCATCAATGGTAATGATCCACTTATCTTTATAATCCGGCGCAGCTTCATTCATCTTGTCTGAAATATGTGACTGACGACCCATCTCGAATGAATGAATGGTTTGCGCCACGGCCATCATGACCTTTTTGGTCTCATTGGTCAGCGCACCGCCGTTAAAGCCATCGGGATATTCTTCTGCAATGTAATTAGTTGTGATGTCACCGGATTGAAAACGCTTGTTGTTCATGACATCGGCAAGGAAAGCGATATTATGGCCCAGACCCCGGATATAATAACGGTCAAGGGCTTGTTTCATATGTTCTATCGCCTGACCTCTATCCTCACCGTAGGTGATAAGCTTAGCAATCATCGGGTCATAATACATGCTGATTTCGGAACCTTCATAAATACCCGTATCCACCCGAACATTGTCGCTTTCTTCCGGCGGTGAATATTTCACCACCCGCCCTATAGATGGCAGAAAGCCGCGCAGGGGATCTTCGGCATAAACCCGTGCCTCCATGGCCCATCCGGTGAGCTTTATATCATTCTGGCTTATGGATAGTTTTTCACCATAAGTCACGCGGATCATCTGTTCCACCAGATCAACGCCCGTGATCATTTCCGTTACGGGATGCTCAACCTGAAGCCGGGTATTCATCTCCAGAAAGTAAAAATTACGATTTTTATCCACTATGAACTCAACGGTTCCCGCCGATTGATAGTCCACCTCTTTGGATAAGGCGACGGACTGCTCACCCATTTTTTTCCGGGTGGCAGCATCAAGGAACGGGCTTGGCGCTTCTTCGATAACCTTCTGATGGCGGCGCTGAATGGAACATTCCCGTTCCCCCAGATAAATGACGTTGCCATGACTATCGCCCAACACCTGAATTTCAATATGGCGCGGTTGTTCGATGAATTTCTCAATAAAAATCCGATCATCACCAAAACTGGATATGGCTTCATTGGTGGCAGAGGTAAAACCTTCTACGGCTTGGCTGTCATCATAGGCCACACGCATACCCTTGCCGCCACCGCCCGCTGATGCCTTAATCATCA
>JAGLJX010000105.1 GCA_023142175.1 Emcibacter sp. | reverse complement strand
CGCCAGCCTTCGGGGAAATGGCGGTCATAACAGATATAAACCCCAAGCTTGCAATATTGAGTGTCAAACACCGGCCAGTCTGAGGCCCCGGGTTTGAAGAAAAATTTCTCCCAAAATCCGGAAACCTGCGGAATATGAGTTTTGCGGTATTTACCAAGATATGAGCCATCCGCATCAATCACGGCGGCGGTGTTATAATAAACCCCCGTCACATCATCGCGCTCATAGATGGGGACAACGATAACCATTTTATATTTGGCGGCATATTCCATCATCAGCTGAGTTGTCGGGCCGCTGGGGATAGGCTCCGCACTGGCGTACCATTTCTCGTCCTGACTTGGGCAGAAGTAAGGCTGGGTGAAGACCTCCTGAAAACACAGAACCTGCACACCTTCCTCACCGGCTTTTTCGATCAGCGGAATATGTGCCTCAATCATCGCCTGACGGATGGTTTCCGGATCATTGTCCGTTGATGCTTTAAGGGCCATCTGGATCAGGCCGCCTCTGAGCGTTGCTGTTTTTGGTGATGTCATCATATTTATCCCATGCTTGGAAATGTGAATTCAGCCCCGGAGCGAATACCCGTGGGCCAGCGTGATGTTACAGTTTTTAATCTCGTATAAAAATGAACGGCTTCCGGCCCATAAATACCATGAGCGCCAAAGATAGACTGTTTCCAGCCGCCAAAGCTATGATAACCAACAGGAACCGGAATCGGCACATTGATCCCGACCATACCCACCTGAATACGGTTAGCAAAATCACGCGCCGCATCCCCGTCACGGGTGAAAATCGCCGTGCCATTGCCATATTGATGCTTGTTGATCAGTTCGACCGCATAATCATAGCTGTCTGAGCGCAACACCGATAATACAGGCCCGAAAATTTCTTGGTTATAAACTGTCATATCTTCTGTCACCCGGTCAAGCAAAGTGCCACCGACCCAGAAACCACCTTCGTAGCCCTGCAATTTAAAGCCACGCCCGTCCACAAGCACTTGCGCCCCTTCGGCCTCTCCGGCTGAAATCATGCCTTCAATACGGTCTTTGGCTTCCTGAGTGATCACTGGCCCCATTTCCGCTTCAGTATCGGAAGACGGGCCAATTTTGAGGGCCTGCACGCGCGGCACCAGTTTCTCGATCAGCCGTTCTGCGGTCTCTTCGCCCACCGGAACCGCCACACTGATTGCCATGCAGCGTTCGCCCGCAGAGCCAAATCCGGCCCCCATCAGGGCATCGGCGGCCTGATCAATATCCGCATCAGGCAGGATGATCATGTGATTTTTGGCCCCGCCAAGAGCCTGAACCCTTTTTCCCGCCGCACAGCCGTTGCTGTAAATATAATGGGCGATGGGGGTCGAACCTACAAAGCTTATCGCCTGAATATCCGGGTGGGCGATAATGGCATCAACCGCATCCTTGCCGCCGTGAACCACATTCAATACCCCATCCGGCAGCCCTGCTTCTTTGAACATATCAAAGATCAGGTTAGCACTGGACGGGTCACGTTCGGAAGGCTTCAGAATAAATGTATTGCCGCAGGCCAGCGCCATGGGGATCATCCACAGCGGCACCATTGCCGGAAAATTAAATGGTGTGATCCCCGCCACAACACCAAGGGGCTGTCGTTCGGCGCAGGTATCAATACCGGGGCCAACATCACGGCTAAAATCGCCTTTTAATTTATCGGGGATGCCACAGGCAAATTCGACCACTTCCAAAGCTCGCGCCACTTCGCCCAACGCATCATCATGGGTTTTACCATGCTCGGCACTGATGGTGCGGGCAATCTCGTCTGCCCGTTTGGTCATCACACCACGCAAAGCAAACATCACAGACGCTCGCTTAGCAGGGGATGTTGTCGACCATGATGGCAAGGCGTCCTTCGCGGCGCGAACGGCGGCGTCTATCTCTGCCTTATCACCCAGAACAACTTGAGCAACCGTATCACCCGTTGCCGGATTATATACCGCCTGAGATTTGCCGCTGGCCCCTGATGTATTCTCGCCCCCGATGATATGTTCAATTATGGTCATTCCAGATTCCTGATGATGGTAGCCAGTGTTTCAAAAGCGAAATCAATCTGACTTTTTTCGATGATTAACGGCGGTGACAGCGCGATGGTATCGCCCGTGGTGCGGATGAGCAATCCGGCCTCATAGGCTTTTAAGAAGGCCTCAAAGGCGCGTTTTGTCGGCTTGCCGGGGAAAGGCTCAAGCTCAATGCCCGCAATGAACCCGATATTACGCAGGTCAATGACATGGGGCAGCCCCTTCAGCGAATGTACGGCCTGCTCCCAATAGCCGGAAAGCTCCGTGGCGCGGGTTAGCAGCCCATCTTCTTCGTATGTGTCCAGTGTTCCAAGGGCCGCAGCACAGGCCATAGGATTGCCGGAAAAAGTATAGCCGTGGAAAAATTCCACCATGTTTTCCGGCCCCTGCATGAAGGCCTCATAGATTTTATCCTGCACAAAGACCGCACCCATTGGAATGACACCATTGGTCAGTCCCTTAGCCGTGGTGACAATATCCGGCTCCACACCAAATTTATCAACGGCGAAGGGGGCGCCTAGGCGGCCAAAGCCCGTTATAACCTCGTCAAAAATCAGTAAGATACCATGCTTGTCACAAATTTCGCGCAGACGTTTCAGATAGCCTTCCGGCGGCAGGATAACCCCCGCTGATCCGGCCAATGGCTCCACGATAACCGCCGCGATGGTGGACGGATCATGCAAGTCACACAGGCGTTGCAGATCATCGGCAAGCTCGGCCCCATGCGTGGGCAGACCCTTTGAAAAACGGTTTTCTTCGATGCCGTGAGTATGGCGTATGTGATCAACGCCCGAAACTAATGTGCCAAACATTTTGCGGTTGGGCGACATACCGCCAACCGACATACCGCCGAAATTAACCCCGTGATAGCCCTTTTCCCGACCAATCAGGCGGGTGCGATGACCCTCACCCCGTGCCCGGTGATAAGCAATGGCCATTTTGAGGGCAGTTTCGACAGATTCAGAGCCGCTGTTGGTGAAGAATATCCGGTTAA
>JAGLJX010000104.1 GCA_023142175.1 Emcibacter sp. | reverse complement strand
GAAATAAATAACATGGCCCCAAAATATGATGAAATTCTGATAAAACCGAGTAGCCTTTCTTATGAACCATCTACGTTCCCTGATTTTCAATATCCTTTTCTGGACAACCGCGCCCATATATGTGGCCTTGGTTTTGGTGCCAGCTTCTTTTCTAAAATCGCCTAAACCCATGCGGCGTTGCCTGTCAATCTGGTTCGATGCGGTGTTTTTCCTGCTCGATAAAATCAGCGGTATCAAAGTGGAAGAGCGCGGTATTGAAAATCTACCCACAGATGAGGGCTTTATTTTATGTTGTAAACATATGAGCAATCTGGATGCGCTGATCACTTACCGACGTATGCCGAATCTGACGGCTTTGGCCAAGATAGAATTATTCAAAGTCTTTGGTTTTAAGCAGGTATTGGAAAAGATGGAGGTTATTGCCATTAACCGCGGCAAGGGCGAGGCCCGGGACAAGACCCCGGAAATTGCCCAGATACTGGTGGCGCAGAAAATACCGCTGCTGTTATTTGTTGAAGGTACCCGCATCGCCGTGGGCAAGCGCAAGAAATTAAAATCCGGCGCTTATTATATGCAGAAAGATGTGGATATTCCGGTGATTTGTGCCTCGACCAATACTGGCGGGCATTGGCTGAAGGGCAGCCCGTTTAACAAGCCGGGTACGATCGTGATGGAATATCATCCGGCTATTGAACGCGGGTTGAACAAGAAAGATTTTATGGCCCGCATTAAAGAAAATGTGGTCCTTCACAGTGAAAAACTGATCGGTGTTGAAGGTCAGGACGAATAGGGCCTGACCTTCAGGTAATTATTTAATCCATATGAAGGATCACGCCGATTTTGATCACCTGACTGCTGGGGTCAAATCGGAAACTGTCTCCGCCCTGAAACCAGACGGTGTTGGAATGTTCGGTTCTGACATATTCAAGACGAACGGCGATGTCTTCCATGATTATAAATTCAAAGCCCGCGCCATATCGGTATCCGCCAAGGCTTTTTGTCTGGTCAACGCCAAAGCCACGGCTTTTATATTTTATGGATGTATATCCGCCCAGCCCATAAATGAGGATATTGTCCGAAACGGTCATGCCAAGACGGGCATTGATATCAAAAGAGAAGCCAGCCTTCAGGCCAAAAGTAGCTACGCCATCGGAAATATCCGCCGTCCCGCCGTTGATGCCCATGCCGCCCTCAATACCAATATACATGGGGCCAAGAATGTTAGTACCGATCCCGCCATAGAGAACGCCACCATATCCCGCACTTTCATTGGTAGATGATATACCGCCAAATGTGCTGGTATCCACATCAAGTATCTCAAATGTGGCATTGGCTTTGACTTTGGAATAGTTGGCATTAAAGCCAAGATAGAGACCTTCGAACGGATTAGCGTCAAGGCCAGCTTGTGCCTGAGGTATCATGATGCTGGTTAATGCAAGGGCAGAAGCGCCGAGCAGGGCGATTTTAGATCGGTTAAACATTATTACAAGGTTCCCTTTTTGGATATTTCACTATTAATGGTATGTTTTTTACAGCTTGCTTTTGTGATCTTATGACATTTTTTTGGGCATCTGGAAACAAGAACTTGACTCTTGGATAAAATCACCATATTTTCCGCACGTTATCAAGGATATGCAGAAGTATTGCGTCCAAGGATGTCCACCAGTCAGCGAAGGTTCGCTCACTGGTGCGTTTGTGTTATGTGAGATTTAGATGTTCGACAGTTTAAGCGATAAGCTCGGCGGTATATTTGACAAGCTGAAAAGACGCGGTGCTCTGAAAGAGGGCGACGTCAAGGAAGCTATGCGGGAAGTGCGTATTGCGCTTCTGGAGGCCGATGTGGCCCTGTCCGTGGTCAAAGACTTCATTGCCAGCGTTACGACACGCGCTATCGGACAGGAAGTAATGAAGTCCGTCTCCCCCGGTCAGATGGTCATCAAGATCGTCAATGATCAGCTGGTGGAAATGCTGGGCAGTGACAAAGTGGGAATTAGTCTCGCGGCAGTGGCGCCGGTTCCGATCCTCATGGTGGGCTTGCAAGGATCTGGTAAAACCACCTCTGCAGCCAAGATTGCCAAACGGCTTAAAGAAAAAGAAAATAAAAAAGTCATGATGGC
>JAGLJX010000103.1 GCA_023142175.1 Emcibacter sp. | reverse complement strand
AATCCATCATTGAAGTGGAAAATCGCCCACCTGCGAGTAATCTCGAAGGAAAATTCCTTGATGGCCTAAAGAACCTGACAATAGAATCCCCAGAGCTCGGCATTACTTTTGAAGATGTGCAGGGCCCTGTGAAAGATGCGCTTGGCGTAGATCTGGAAGAAACATTTGTTGTGGGTACGGGCTACGGACGGGTTCGTCTGCCTTTCCCGAAAGAACATATTCGTTCTGAGATCCTCTGTCATGGTTTGGGTGCTCATATGATGTATCCCGGCACCCGTACTGTGCTTGATATTGGCGGGCAGGATACCAAATCCATTCAGATTGACCCCAACGGCGTTGTTGATAACTTTCAGATGAATGACCGCTGTGCGGCGGGTTGTGGTCGTTACCTTGGCTATATTGCCGATGAAATGAACATGGGCCTGCATGAACTTGGCCCCATTGCCATGAAATCAACCAAGGCAGTTAAGATCAACTCAACCTGCACCGTGTTTGCCGGCGCTGAGCTTCGCGACAGGCTGGCTCTTGGCGAAAAGCGTGAAGATATTCTGGCCGGACTTCATCGTTCGATCATTCTTCGTGCCATGTCCATCATCGCACGATCTGGCGGTATTCGTGACCAGTTCACCTTTACCGGCGGCGTTGCCAAAAATGAAGCGGCTGTTAAGGCCCTTCGTGAGTTGGTGAAAGAAAACTATGGTGACGTTGTCATCAATATCGACCCTGATTCAATTTACACCGGTGCGCTAGGCGGCTCAGAATTCGCCCGCCGCGCAGTAATGGAGGCTTAAAATGGCATTAACAGTAGGAATTGACGTTGGAACAGGTGCTGTGAAAACATGCTTGTTTGAAATAAACGGTGATAAGATCAACTGGATCGACAAACAGACCGACCGGATCAGAAACCGGGAACCTTTTATGCTCGCTGAAGCTGCCTTCGACTATCTTCTGGAGAAGCACGGTTATACCCGCGATGATATAGATTATGTGGCAACAACTGGTGATGCGGAAAGTATTCCCTATTCCACGGGCCATTTCTATTCCATGACCTCTCATGCCCGCGGTGCGCTCTACCTTAACCCGGATGCTCGTTCCCTGATGGATATTGGCGCCCTTAACGGCAAAGCCATCAGCATGGATGAAAGGGGCAAGGTGCTAAAATATAAAATGACCAGCCAATGTGCGTCCGGTTCCGGCCAGTTCCTTGAGAATATCGCACGGTACCTTGGCATTGGACAGGATGAAATTGGTGAGCTAAGCCAAAAAGCAGATGATCCAGAGGTCGTATCCGGTATTTGTGCCGTGTTGGCCGAAACCGACGTGATCAACATGGTTTCCCGTAGTATTTCAGCGGAAAACATCCTGAAAGGCATTCATATTTCTATGGCGGCCCGCTTGATCAAACTGTTGAAATCACTGAAAGTCAGAGAAGGCACCGTGATGTGTACGGGTGGTCTTGCCCTTGACACTGGGCTGGTTCTTGCTCTAAATGAAGCGATGGCAAAAAACAAGATGGATATGCCAGTTGTGTCACATGAAGATTCCATTTATGCCGGAGCCATTGGTGCCGCCATATGGGGAGCTTTTAGACACGGAAAACTGGCTGAACTTGAAAATATGGCCAAAGCGTCTTGAACTTGAGTGAATTTGAAAGGAATTAAAACATGGCTTTAATGATTATTGATGCCTGCACAGCATGTGATGCCTGCGAACCTGCCTGCCCCAACGAAGCAATTAAAGAAGGTGATCCCATGTATGTGATTGATCCCTTCAAATGTACAGAATGCGTTGGTGCGGACGATGAGCCACAATGCCAGCTTGTCTGCCCGGAAGAATGTATCATTCCAAACCCTGATTTCAAGGAAAGCGAAGACGAACTACAGGCAAAATATGATGCCTTGAATTAATCATTTCTCCTGAAAAAGTTACCAATTATAAAGATTCTACATCTATATTTATTTAGGTAGTGAAAAATCAGGAGTGTGATTAATGGACTATGTGATATTAGACGAGTTTGAAATCAAAAGCCTTCAGACAAAGGTAAACGCCTATATTAATAAGGGCTACAGACCTATAGGGGGTATTTCAGTTGTAAATCAAAAAGATGGTTTCATCGAATATCTACAATGCATGATAAAAGAAGACTAATAAAAAAAGGATCCGTGTCGAAACACAGATCCTTTTTTTTACATCCGGATTTTAGTCTAAACGACTTTAGTAAGAGACAGGCTCTGTGCCGGGTTAAAACCGTTGTTCTGCAAGAAGCCCGTCAGAGCCAATTGCTCCACTCCAACCTCTGTACGGACAATATCCGTTCTCAAAACCGTAAGATTCGCCATTAGTTGCGACAATAAAGCACCGCCTACATTCTTACTGGCATAACCAGGGTCAACACCCATAGTATCAATAATAGCAGAAGGCTCCGTTTTACCAAATTCACCAAAATCCACACGGGCCATGACAAAGCCGACCACATGGTCATCAAATTCCGCAACCAACGAAACCCGAATTCCGGATTCTTCCAGAATTTCACGCATCTTACGCTCATAATATGATGACCGGTCATAGCCCAGTATTTTACCGTCTATTTTAGTGATTGCGGCCAGGTCCTGTGCCTTCATACTGCGGCAGGGTACCTGGTCGCGGGACAAGGCCGCGCTGTCATCGCTGGAAGGATCACTATAATCAACCTCTAGTGGCTCGTCATCGTCATTGACCGCAACTTCTGTATCCAGATAACTGGTATCCCGCTCATAAATAGCTCGCGGGGCCAGTTGGAACCCGGTTGCTCCAAAGAAATTCAGCATGCTCTGGTCACTCCAGTCTGCCTGACTACGAATTTCAGTTATGCCCTTCTTCTTGACAATGGATGTCAGTTCACTCATGAGCTGATGGCCTATGCCATGCCTCTGCGCCTCACTGCACACCCCGATATCATCAACAACCGCAACAATTTTGTCGCCGCCAAAAGCGCCCTGCTGAAGCCGGACAAGAAGATATCCCTGAAGGTCCCCTCCGTTTTCATAAGCGATATAAACAAATTCCTTAGGGTCTTTCAGGGCCGCAGAAACACGTTTTTCAAAGAAATCCCTTCGGGTACGGCCCGTATTATTCTCGTCAATCTCAATAACCCGTGGTAGATCTTCTGCCACCAATGGTCTCATCTTTCCCTCTGTATTAGTCACTTCAACCTCCGTTTTTCAAATTTATCAGCGCATCTCTGCATATGTCATCATCAGTTCCGCATCATCATCTTCTTCAAGAATATCTTCCAACATGGGCAGCAAAGCCATTTCCTCTTTCTGAATATGGGAAATCATGCGCTCTATCAGTTCAACACCGCTTTGACGGAACTGAACCCATGATGCGTCTGTGAAGCCATCCATTTTTGCCACTCTAGCCAGTTCAGATAATAAACCTCCCAAAGGTGCTATCACATTATGTTCACCGGTTAATATCATGCTGATGGGACTGTCGCCCATGGTATTAAGCAAGGCAAAAAGGTGTTTTTCCTCAAAGAAAAAATGGTTCTTCACATCACATTCTACAAGATTGATAATATCTCCTAATAGCGATGTTATTTCCGAATCATTAGTATCAGGAATGTTTTTTGGCCCATTTCTCTGAAATATCCCCTCTAGCTTTTCCAATACACTAATGGTCACAAGATGTTCATCATGTAGGGTACGGGTAATCTGATGGTCAAACGTAAACATACGGGCTTTCATCCTTTAATATGGTATTTTGGTACTGTAATACTCATTTATCAGGAAATCAACTTAAATATGCATTTTTAACGGGGGTGCTCTTTAAAGTTTTTCCGGTTGGTTCAGGACGAGGTGACGTACGACACTTAACAGATAGCACAGCAGTCCTGCCGCACCTATAGCCCCTAACGCTGCTCCAATTTTTATTATCATATCCATATCAAGAATGACCCCAAGAGACACAAAGCCAAGGCCGCACAAATGTCCTATTGCATTGACTTTCAGGAGTCTCTCATCTGCCATGGATGAGGCCAGCATGGGAATACCACCACTTCCCGCCGTATGCATACTGCTCAGGAAAGGAATGATCCTTTGCAATATCCCCACAAGGAAAGTCAGCAGCCAGCCGATAATCGCCAGCACGCCAAACAGCGCGTGGCCCGTATCTGGCCAAAAACCAAAAATACCCACCATGCCCCAAACAATGGTAAGGGCCAGCATAAGCCATCCGACACGAATAAGCAGAAACGGGGTTCCGAGCCGTTTTCTCATCCGCGCACCATAAACCTTAATCATGGCATATAAATATAGACCGCAGCCCGCAATAGCGAAGGCCACGCCACCTGTGACTATGAATAAAGACGGCGAATTAAAACCCCATAACAACATAAGAATGGCAAGGATATTAAAGACAATAGACCACCTGCCAATTTTTTCCGAAGGTGCCGGAGCCAGTGCAAACATGGGAACCAGAATATATGAAAATCCCATGACAAGAAGGCTCATAAAACCAAAGACAGCTAATAGAAAATGACTTAGGACAGCCGCCATATGGTCGGACAGAAATGCCTGCTCCATATCCATGATCAGCATAATGCCAAAGGAGAGCAACCCAAGCAAAGATAGCATCGCCGCCCAACAATGGGTCATAATCGCCCCCATGCCCTGAACTCCGCGAATATTATTTATGATAAGATAAAAGAAGATCAAAAGACCAATACTTGCGATAATCGCACCCACCATCATACCAATATGCCAACTTGCATACATGCCATATGTGAGCAGCATAAACCCCGGAATATAAATCCGCGATAACAGTCGGAGAATCCAATACCCTTCAAAGGCTTTCCGGGTTGCCACCGAAAGAAGCTGTAACGACGCCCCGATCACAGTCATAGTCAGGACGCCGAGGGTGGCAATATGAATCATGCTCAACATAGGGCCACCACCAATGATATAACTTGTCACATTCCCCGCATTGAAAAATAACGCTAGCCAGAACAGCAGATAGCAGATCATCGCGACCGTAAAAAACCGAAAAGGAATGGACGGTGGCAAAAGCCGGCTATTGGCCCCCGATAAAAAATTAGTCCCAATCACTCTTTATGTCCTTTGACTATCATGACCCTCAACCCGTCGTTGCCTTCCTCCAATAGCTCAGCATGCCAGTTTCGCTCGCTGAGTTCCGGATAGAGATAGATAGGATCACGCATAAGGCGAACCATAAAGCTATCCCCCCCTTCTCTACTTTCAATAACTTTCAGTATGGCAACCATAGGGTTTGGTGGCTCTAGCCTGCGCAGGTCCATTTGCAGCATCCCCTCATGCCAATAAAACGGAAAAGCGGGTAAATCGGAAAGATCCGGCAGGGGGGCTAGATCTGCGGTATCTTGTTTTTTAAAATACACCTGCCAATGCTTGGGCGATAATGGAACCCCGTGGCTAGCATAACCCCTTCCCGCCAGCATACGCCGCAATGGTAATGGATTAAACGGCGCTTCGATCAACAAAATACCATCAGGGTTGAGGGTATCCACCTTGGCAAGAATCTGTTCCAGTGGGTCCGCTCCGCTCGCCAATATGGGCCGCACATCAAGCTTCACGCAATCATCTGCGCTTATCTCATCCAACCATTCCGGTCGATCTTCACCCGTCATATCTTCTCTTTCGTAACAATGTCTTGAAGGTAACACAATAAATTGGTATTGTAATGCGTAATTGACATTTTATAATAAGAAATAATCCGGGAATATAATAAGCGAATGGCAAAAATTAGTGAATATAACGCAGAAAGCGGCATTACTGTTCGTAGCGCCCGCGATGGCGACTTGCCCCGCATTATCGGCCTTGACGGGCTGATCAGCGGCATTACCAAGCCCGAATACTGGGAGGAATCCTTTCGTCGTTTTGGCGGGACACAGAGCGGGCGACATTTCCTGGTTGCAGAAAAAGATGGTTATATAGCCGGATTTATCGTCGGAGAAATCCGGGCATGGGAGTTTGGCTCACCGCCCGGGGGCTGGGTTTTCTCGCTGACCGTGGACCCTGATACGCGCCTTGGTGGCGTGGCAACCATAATGTTTGACACCATCTGCCGCTGCTTCAAACAGGCTGGTGTTGATAAAGTTCATACCATGATCGACCGTGATAATATCACCGTTATGTCCTTCTTCCGCAGCCAGGGAATGATGGCCGGCAGTAGTATTCCGTTGGAAATGGACCTGTCAGATCTGGAGGAAATAGCGTGAAATTACAACGATCTAGCAGATTAGCCCTTTACTCTGTTTTGGAACTGGCCTCCCGCCCCGATGAACAATTGTCCGCCTCTGATATTGCGGCAAAATTTGACGTATCACTTAATCATCTGGCAAAAGTTCTGCGTGACCTAGGCCGGGCGAGAATGGTTGAGGCCGTCCGTGGCGCGGGGGGTGGCTATCGTTTTTGCGGCAATGTCCGCCGCACGACCCTGAAGGATGTGGTGGAAGTATTTGAGCCGATCACCCTGCATGATGCTGGAGGCTTCGAGCCGGGCGATAAAACCGAATTTGGTGCATCCCTTGCGGTGGTACTTGGTGAGATAGATGATATCGCGTTAGCCACACTGGATTCAATCACATTGGAAACCATGCTGAAGCTTACCAATAGAGTTCAGAAGCAGACTGCTTTAAAATCTGGTTTAAAATCTGGCTAACCCCTGAAATCAGGTAACGACATTATGCATATGGACGTCATGGGCCTTGTGCTGGGATAAGATTTCCTTGACATTTTTTTCATGTTTTTTGTCCCGAAGATGCACCCACAGAACCAGCCCCCCCTTATCGAGCTGCTTTTTAATCTGTCGCTGGTGGTTAATTCTGAGCAATTTGGCAAGAAAATATCCGAGCAGAGCGCCTATGGCGCCGCCGCCAGAAACCAGAATAGCAATGGTAAAATAACTCTCAACAATAACCGCGCTGGCTATAGCCATACTTATGGCGCCTAGATAGGCCGGAATAGAAATCAATAATCCTTGAGCATTGCCGAAAGAGGCCACATCAAACGGGATTGCCCGAATAATATTGGGGTCGTTTTCAGTCTCTTTGACTGATTTTAAAGAATGGCCAATTTGTTTTTCCACATTTTCAACAGATGGCATAACGGATAATTCACGGCGATCAATTCCTGCACTGCCCAACTCATCAATGACATCAAGCATTTCCTCTTCCGTATCAAATACGGCTACGGCTTCGCGTATAGTCATTCTGCTTCTCCTTTCATCCTAAATAATATTAGCAAATACTACTATATTTCAGGCTAAATTGACAGGAGAAGCTAGATATTAATCTATCTGCCGAAGATATCCGCCGGTGTCAGGATAGGGTCCATAACCCCTGCTTTAAAGATCACCACACGAAACAGGCAAAAACCAACCATGATTGATCCGGCTGCAGCAATAGTCGTTATGAAATTTACGGGCGCAAACATAAGGATCAATAAAGGCAATATAGTCCCTATGCCGATAACCCCATAAATAAAGGCTCGCGACAGAAAGTCTTTTGTCAGAAGTTCATAAGACTGTTGTGCACCTTTTGAACCATTTTTCGCACCATGAAGAAGGCTAAATATGGTCAGAAAAACCGCCACAACAAGGCCAATCTGTACTGTACCAACCAAGGCCAGCTGATTTTCATCTGCAACAGCAAATCCAAAGGCATTTAAGGCCATCACAAGTGTCGTACCCGCCAGCAGTCCGTATAACATACTTGATACCGGCATTAATCCGGTACTCCACAGCGATATGGCGGTTGAATGGGACATAGCGAAGCCCTGATAGACCACGACCATCATCGCCCCCGCCATGGATAGCCAATAGACCGGCATAACAAAAGCTTCTGGTACTATAGCGAACAATTGCCCAAAGACATGTATCACGCCGAAACCAACAAAGAATATAATGCCCCATAAGCCACGGCTGATCCACGAGCGATCGGGCCGTAAAATGGCCCGCCATGCCCGACTAGGCACTCCCATATGGCTTAGATGAAAGAAAGTCTTGCCCACACCCGTTATCAACAGGCCAAGCATGATACCGGGCAGGAAATTCACCAGCATCGACACGATGAACAGCCCGGCGCCTGTTTCACCGCAGAAAAAAGCGGTCGCCATGGGGGTGTCCCAATAACGCTGAAACCGATAACCAGATTTAAAGGTACGCCCGACAAATCCGGGGCGAAGTGTATTTTTTAAACTCATATTAGCCATTACATTTCTCCTCAGATTAATCGATGTAGAACACTTTAGGACGGGTATTTTTTTCCGCTAACGGTTGACGACCCATACGATCCCGTATCAGGCGACTGACCTTGCTATCGGGATTATCAAGATCGCCAAACACCCGTGCATCCGTGGGGCATGTGGCGACACAGGCCGGGTCTTTACCCGCATCCACGCGCTCTGAACAAAAATCACATTTGGTGAAGGTTCCACATTCAAAACGGGAATACCCCTGTTCTTCAAACGGGGTCAGATTGCCGTCACCAAACAAACCATTGGTCAACTGGGTTTCATCAATCTGGGTTCGCATATCGTAAGGACAGGCCACCGCACAGGAACCACAGCCGATACATAACGCACCGTCCACCATGACAATACCGTCATCGCGGGTATATGTGGCACCACTGGGGCATACCTTCTCGCAGGGGGCATCCTCACAATGGTTACATATGGTCGGCAGGTAGGTTCGCGACACATTGGGAAATTCCCCCGTTTCCGCACTTAACGTACGAGTAAAGAACACACCGTCAGGCAGTGAATTCTCCTGTTTACAGGCTACTGTACAGGCGTTACAGCCTATACAGCGTTTAACATCAAATACCATTCCATAACTGGTCATTGCGCTGCCTTTCCATCACTGTAAGCATAAAGGCTACCATCACCCTTCAATTCATCAGGAATTTCGTCAAGCTTGGTCAATTTCACCCGACAAACGGATTCACACTGACCACTACAGGCATCGGTATTTTCCAGATCCGCCGGAAGCATATCATTGAAATGACCGCCGCCATAAGGAACCCCAGCATTCTGTGACATCATCCGCGATAGGGAATTGGATACTCCGATAGTTTCAGGATGAATACCCTCTGTCAGGCCAAGTCGGCCATATATCTTGCCATATGGCGATTCTACCAGAACAAGATCACCATGTTCCAAACCCTTTGCAGCAGCAGTTTTGGTATTCAACTGCAAGGCCGTATGCACCGGATCACGGTAAACAATATCCTTGATCCACGGATTGCTCAGGCTTTCACCGAAGTTAAGCTGAATATCCTTAAATGTGATGGCATAAAGATCATATTCGCCATTATCCTTAAGTACAGGCTCCAGAACCGGTGTTGGCAGGGGTTGATAATCATCCCAATGCCATTCGTCACGGATGGGTACCTCAGCATTATCCATAGATTTTTTCAGGTTATCGCGTTCGCGGATAATATCCTCAATATAGAAATGCAGACGCATACCATCCCACGGTTTATACCATTTGTCGGTCCGGCGCGGTGTTACCGCATGACCATGTTCGATATACCAGTCAAGGTCCTTACCGTTCCAGTTCAGGCCCTTGCGACGGGCAAGTTCCTTGTCACTATGTTTCTGATCCAGTTCAAGCTTCAGGTTCGGGCTTTCTTCAAAACCATTGACGATATTCAACACGCTGTTCCAGACTTCCAGAAGCCCAAGCCCCTCGGAAATATCATTAAATATATCTTCCTCGCTGCGTGTATCATAAAGCGGATCCGTCATAGGCTGACGCAAACACATACCCTCTGTATGGGGTGGCTCGATCATGGTCATGTTCCAGCTTTCCAGTGAATCATGTCCCGGCAGAATAATATCCGCAAAAGCATTGGTATCATTAGGCACAATATCAATGGCGACAATGAACCGCATACTACGCATGATGTCGAACCAGTCTTCCCGCTTTCCGGGCAGGCTCCAGATCGGATTGGAATGGCAGATCAGCATCACGTCAGGTTCGAAATCCAAACTGAATTTCTCAGGGTTTTTCCAGACCTCTACATTCAGATGCCCCGGATGCACGCCCAATGGGAAATAGCTCATCAGATCCATATTATCCGGCGGAAAGGAGAAACCAGGATGGGGGCCTAATTGATGGGGAGTTCCCAGCAATTGACCGCTGTCACCCTCGGCCACATGACCATTGTCCACCTTCTGATCATCAAGAGTCGCCCCCACATGACCGCCCGGCATATCAATACTACCCACCAGCATATTAACCAGCTTGAAAGCATGGTTGGACTGGGTTGAGTATTTATGGGCATGAGCACCACGGTAATAATTATATCCCGCAGGACGTAGTGGTAATGTACGACCATCAATGTTGATCGTATTTCCAATATCTGCAGCCTCTGAAAATTCGCGGGCGATGCGGCGGATCGTATCCGCAGGCACGGTCGTAATCTCAGACATCTGCTCTGGCGTACATTCTGCCAGAATATCCTTGAACCGTTGAAAAGACGGTTTACAGGGCTTACCACCCACTTCATAAGAGCCCTCAATGGCAAACTCACCTATGGATTTGTCATCATAGGCCTTGGCCTTATTGTCTTTACCGTCCCAGACATAAATTTTATTCTCACTGTCCCGGATGAAATAACCGTCCTCGCCCACAAGGTAAGGCGCATTGGTATCATTCCTCAAGGCTTCATAATCACAAAGCCCCTCTTCTATCAGCACGTGGCAAAGGCCAAGCGCAAAATGACGGTCGGATGCCGGCTTGATAGGAACCCATTCTTCCGCTTTAGCGCCACCGATGGACAGACGCGGCTCAACACAGACCACGCGCATATTGCGCTCAACACGGGCATTAGCCACATGAAAGGCCTGAGCGGCAGTATGAAGATGAGATGAGAAACCATCTCCACTACCATTATTAATCCAGTAATTACAGTAATTTACATCATTCGCCGCCGCAAAGGTGGAATGGATAAAACCGTTCATGGGGTGATAACCACCACCACAGAAGCTACCCGCGGTAGAGAAATAGTTACTATTCCCCACCACCAGAGGCCAAGCCCATAAATAGAGTTTCTGGAAATCTGCAATGGATGGCAGGAGCTTGCGGGGGTCTTCATCAATGGATGTTTTCAGCTCACGGACAGTTGTTTCCATGGCTTCTTCCCAGCTGATCGGCACCCACATGGGGTCAATTCCCGGCCCTTTCTCTGGATTAGTACGCTTCAGGGGCGTTTTAAAGCGTGTAGGGTCATAATGACGCATGATCGCCGCATTACCCTTTGGACATAAGCGACCCATATTAGCCGGGCTATCAGGATCGCCCTCAATTTTGTTAATTACACCATCGTCCGTCACATGAACAACGGTGTTGCAGGAATGTATGCACATCTTGCATGAGGACTTTTTCCATGTTCCGGATTTCATGGAATTCTGAATGGGGGTTTGATCGGTCATTTATGGCTCCCTAT
>JAGLJX010000102.1 GCA_023142175.1 Emcibacter sp. | reverse complement strand
CACAGTCCACCATAAGGGAAGACTTGATCCTCAACAGCCTGCCGGACAGTATCATTGTTGTTGATGGTTTAAATCAAATTATTTTTGTAAATAACGCCGCGGAGCAATTGTTTTTTTCCAGTTCCAAAATGTTGATTAACCGCACATTGGAGGAGATTCTCTCTTTTGACAGCCCGTTGGTGTCCATAGTCAATCAGTCGCGTCAGAATAAGACCATTTCGTCTGAGTATGATATCAAGTTGAGCAGCCCCAAACATAACGGCAAGCATGTTGATATTCATGTATCGCCCCTGATCGAAGGGGATGGAAATCTGGTTATTCATCTACAGGAAAGAAGCATTGCCCAGAAAATAAGCCAGCAGTTAAGCCACCGGGGGGCCGCACGTTCTGTGGCGGGAATGGCTTCAGTTCTGGCCCATGAAATTAAGAACCCTCTGTCGGGTATACGTGGCTCAGCACAGCTTCTGGAACAGGAAATCAGAGAGGAGGATCAGGATTTAACCCGGCTCATTTGTGAGGAAACCGACCGCATATGCGCCCTTGTTGATCGTATGGAGGTTTTTTCCAATAACAAACCCATAACCCCAGAGGATATTAATATCCATTCCGTGCTGGAGCATGTGCGCAAACTGGCTCAGAACGGATTTGGCCAGAATGTCATTTTTAAGGAAAACTATGATCCGTCTATACCGTCAGCGCGGGGCGACAAGGGACAATTGATACAGGTATTCCTCAATCTGATTAAAAATGCGGTGGAGGCTTTGCCACGCACAGGTGGGGAGGTTATCTTGACGACGGCCTACCGCCATGGGGTCCGTGTCGCGGTAGCGGGTTCAAAAGAACGGATGCATTTGCCCCTTGAAATATGTGTGGTTGATAATGGCAGTGGTATTTCGGAAGATTTTAAGCCCTATTTATTTGATCCCTTTGTCACCACAAAGCCATCGGGGACTGGGTTAGGACTTGCGCTTGTCGCAAAAATTATCGGGGATCACGGCGGTATCATTGAATGTGATACCACACACGCAAATACAATATTCAGAGTATTATTACCGAGCTATAGTCAGGATTTTAATAGGCAGAGCCCATGACAGAAAAAACATTACTTATCGCAGACGATGATAAAGCCATCCGAATGGTGTTGTCTAAGGCATTTGAGAGAGATGGCTATCAGGTCAAGCTGACTGAAAATGCGGCAACTCTGTGGCGATGGGTGTCCAATGGCGAAGGTGATCTGGTCATCACGGATGTGGTTATGCCTGATGAAAACGGCCTTGATCTTTTGCCGAAAATTAAGAAAATTCGCCCGGATATGCCGGTGATCGTCATGTCGGCACAGAATACTCTGATGACGGCACTAAAGGCGACAGAGCGTGGCGCTTACGAATATCTGCCAAAACCCTTTGACCTGAACGAATTGAAATCAGTTGTCACAAAAGCACTGGCCGCCAAGCAAAGCAAACCTGAAACAGAAGAAATTAAAGATGATAACGAAGAATTACCCCTGATTGGGCGTTCTCCGGCCATGCAGAATGTTTACCGGGTTATGGCGCGGTTAATGACCACGGACCTGACGGTTACCATCACCGGAGAATCCGGGACCGGCAAGGAGCTTGTTGCCCGCGCCCTGCATGATTTTGGTAAGCGTAAAAACAATCCCTTTGTGGCGCTTAATATGGCGGCGATCCCACGGGAGCTGATCGAAAGCGAGCTTTTCGGCCATGAAAAAGGGTCTTTCACTGGGGCCGATAGCCGTAGTTCCGGGCGGTTTGAACAGGCGCAGGGCGGAACTTTATTTCTGGATGAGATTGGCGATATGCCTCTAGAGGCACAAACACGTCTGCTCCGGGTATTGCAAGAAGGTGAATATACGACTGTTGGCGGTCAGAGGTCTATCAAGACTAATGTCAGAATTATATGTGCCACCCACCGGGATCTTAAGTCATTGATAAGTCAGGGCCTGTTCAGGGAAGATCTATATTATCGCCTGAATGTCGTACCGCTTAGAATTCCACCGCTCAGGGAACGAATTGATGATATTCATGATCTTATGCGTCAATTCCTCAATAGTTATGCTCAGGAAAACAACCAGACCCCCAAACTTATCGAGACGGATGCTCTGGATTACCTTAAGCAATATGAATGGCCGGGAAATGTCAGGGAACTGGAAAACCTGTGTCAGAGAATAGCCGCCCTGTACGTGGAAGAGACCATCACTCTTGATATTGCCCGCTCTGAAATGGTTCCTCTTTCAATAGGAGATCAGAGTAAAACTGCTGATGCGCCGGCCAATGAAACACTTCAGGAATCTATCAATCGCCACTTGAAAAAATATTTTGATGCCCATCTCCCCCATGACCTGCCGCCATCGGGGCTGTATTCTCGCCTTCTCAGGGAGTTTGAAAAGCCACTGATCGAAAACACGCTGACCGCTACACGTGGTAATCAGATAAAAGCTGCCGAACTATTGGGTGTTAACCGTAATACATTACGCAAGAAAATACGGGATCTTGATATCGACATTCCTAAAAGATAAAGAACTATTAGTCTGTTGCATAATTGCAACAATATGATATTCTGGAACTTCGGTATTTATTTTTTGAGTGTTGCTATTTTATGGACAAGAGAAAATCAAAGCCATTTCGCAAGCTACGGTCTTGGGCAAGAAAGGTTAATCTTGCTAAAAAGTCGGCTTATGGCCTGACTGTGGCAGCTGTGGTGTCTGTATTTGCCACCTTTGCCACATTTTCCAATGTGGGGCCTTTTCTGCCCACTTCGACCACCCTTTTTGTTTTACTGACTATAAATCTGACCATATTACTTGTATTGGGTGCTTTGGTGGCCCAACAGATTGTACAGCTTCGCGCCACCCAGAAGGCAAGTGCGGGCAGTTCACGCCTGCACAGACGTATTGTTACCTTGTTCAGCATCGTGGCCATTACCCCGACCATTATTGTCGCTATCGTTTCCGGTCTGTTTTTTGAATTTGGTATGCAAAGCTGGTTCAGCGATAAGGTTCGCACAGCCCTTGATAGCTCTCAGGCCGTAGCAGAAGCCTATATCGAAGAACATAAAAAAGCCATTCAGGCCGATGTATTGGGTGTTGCCAGAGACCTGAACGCACAGTCTTTTGCTCTATCGCAAAATCAGGTTCTTCTTGAACAGGCTCTATCCGTTCAGGCCCAGTTTTTAACCTTATCAGAGGCTATTGTCTTTGACCGAAACGGGCAGGTCATGGCCCGCGCTAAAACAACTTTAACCCTGATAGGTGATTCTTTTCCCTTGGCCGCACTGGATATGGCAGCTAAAGGAAATATAGTTCCCATTGTTGGGGGCGAGAATGATAATAGGGTGCGGGTACTTGTTGCTCTGGATGGGTTTCTTGGCCATTTCCTTTATATCAGCCGATTTGTAGATCCCAAGGCTCTGGCGCTTGTTAAGGACACTACGGATGCGCGATCTGATTATATGGCGGCATTGGGGGATCAATCCCGTTACAGGTTATGGTTTAACCTGACTTATATTATCATAGCGTTCTTAATTCTCTTTGCTGCGGTGTGGTTGGGAATTGGTTTTGCCAGAAAACTTATGGAACCAATCACAAACCTTGTAGATGCCTCGGAAAAGGTAGGTAAAGGTGATTTTACCGCCCGTGCGCCCATCAGAAAGGGTTATGATGATCTGGGCGGATTGACCCGTGCCTTTAATAAGATGACACGGCAGTTAGATCAGCAACAAAAAGATATTAAGCGGGCGAATATAACGCTGGAAGAAAGACATCGCTTTATGGCGGCTGTTTTATCAGGGGTTTCTGCAGGGATTATGGGACTTGACCCATTGGGGAATGTTACGTTGCCAAATAAATCAGCGGCCAATATGTTGAATCTTGATATTGACCAAATTCCGGGAGCAAAAATTCAGGATATTATGCCGGAGGTCGAGGATCTTTTTAATAAAATCAGAACTACAGAAAATCCGTCAGTACAGGGGCAGATTGTCATCGAACGGGATGAAATTAATCTTAATCTGATGGTCAGAATAACCGCCGAAACCAAAAAGGGTGAAATTCAGGGTTTCGTGATCGCCTTTGACGATATTACAGAGCAGGTTGCCGCTCAAAGAAATGCCGCATGGTCAGATATTGCCCGGCGGATTGCCCATGAAATAAAGAATCCTTTAACACCTATTCAATTGGCTGCGGAACGATTGAAACGCAAATATTTGAAAGAAATTGAAAGTGATCCGGCGACCTTCACCCAATGTACCGATACCATAGTCCGGCAGGTTGGTGACCTAAGGCGCATGGTAGACGAATTCTCCTCTTTTGCCCGGATGCCAAGCCCTATAGTAAAGATGGAAAATCTGACAGAAATCACCAAACACGCTTATTTCCTTCAGGAAGTGGCCAATAATAATATTAAATTTGAACTGGATTGTGGGCCGGAAATTCTCAATATTGAGTGTGATGCAGGCCAGATAGGGCAGGCACTGACCAACCTGATTAAGAATGCCACGGAATCCATTGCTGCAATGGAAGTTTCAGCCAAGAAAAACGGTGGGGATTATCAGGGCAGGGTAACAGTATCAATTCTGGATAATAATGGGGATACAAGTGTTAAAATTGCCGATAATGGTGTGGGTCTGCCGGAGCATCTGATAGATAAACTAATAGAACCCTATATTACAACCCGAACCAAAGGCACGGGTCTTGGTCTGGCGATTGTTAAGAAAATAATGACGGACCACGGCGGGGATTTGCATTTGGAAAATAATAAAAACATAGGGGCAACTGTGACGTTGGTATTTAATAAAAACGTACATTTCCAAAATAACATACCTGATAACAGTGTAAGGATGGCGTATGGCTCTTGATATTTTAATTGTTGATGATGAAGCCGACATTCGTGACCTGATTTCCGGTATTCTGGATGATGAGGGCTATGAAACCCGCACGGCAAAAGACAGTGATAGCGCGCTCTCGGAAATAGAATCCCGGCGCCCCTCGCTGATCATTCTTGATATATGGCTACAGGGTAGCCGTATGGATGGTCTTGAACTTCTGGAAGTTATTAAAAAATTACACGTGGATCTTCCTGTCGTCATTATTAGCGGACATGGCAATATTGAAACCGCAGTCTCTGCAATCAAGCTCGGCGCTTATGACTTTATCAGCAAGCCTTTTGAGACGGATAAACTGCTTATTCTGGTGGAAAGAGCTACGGAAGTAGAGAAACTCCGCCGGGAAAATACAGAGCTCAAGGAGAAAATGGGCTTTGACGTGGGCCTGACCGGCTCATCATCTGCGATAAATCTAGTACGTAATACCATTGACAAGGTCGCGCCAAGCGGTAGTCGGGTTTTGATATCCGGTCCGCCCGGTTCAGGTAAGGAGGTCGTTGCCCGCCTTATCCACAAGCAATCCAAACGCGCCAGAGGTGCCTTTATCGTGATCAACGCGGCTAGTATTTCTGCCGATAGCATGGAGAATGAGCTATTTGGCATGGAAGAATCCGGCGATATAAAAAAAACTGGTGTATTCGAACAGGCTCACGGCGGCACTCTGTTCATTGATGAAGTGGCTGATATGCCGCAAAATACGCAGGCAAAGATACTTCGTATATTGACAGATCAGACTTTTGAACGGGTAGGCGGCAATAAAAAGGTGCTGGTAAATGTTCGTGTGATCAGTGCCACCAGCCGCGACCTGAGAGAACAGATAAACAACAATCTTTTCCGGGAAGATCTGTTTCACCGTTTAAGCGTTGTCCCCGTGCATGTGCCCCCGCTTATTCAACGGCGTGAGGATATTCCGGCATTAGTGCATCAGATTATGAACCAGCTTTCCGTTGCCACTGGGTTCTCACCCAAGAATGTTGATACCGATGCTATGTCGGCTCTACAGGATCATGAATGGCCGGGCAATGT
>JAGLJX010000101.1 GCA_023142175.1 Emcibacter sp. | reverse complement strand
GCATGAATAATGATATTATGTCATTGCCGCTTAGGGATGCCCGCGAGAAATTTGAACGAGAATATCTGAAGGTTCAGGTAAGCAGGTTTAATGGAAATATATCGCGGACCGCTGAGTATGTCGGCATGGAGCGTTCTGCTCTTCATAGAAAGCTTAAAAGTCTGGGCCTTGCCGGAAACGAAAAAACGGGTGCTTAAATGAAAAAACGACCTAAAAGGGTGAGATAGAAAATGAAAGTTATTGTCTGTGGAGCAGGGCAGGTTGGTTTTAACATTGCCCGTCATCTTGCAAGTGAACAGCATGACGTAACCGTCATTGACCGTTCACCCGAACTGATTGCAAAAATACAAAGTTCTCTGGATGTGCAAGCCTTTGTGGGCTACGCATCACATCCGGACCTTCTTGAGAAGGCCGGCGCCAGAGATGCGGATATGATCATTGCAGTGACCCTGTTTGATGAGGTTAATATGGTGGCCTGTCAGGTGGCGCACTCCCTGTTTGGGGTGCCAAAAAAGATAGCGCGGGTGCGGGCGCAAAGCTACCTGCGTTCCATGTGGCAGGATCTTTTCAGCCGCGACCATATGCCTATTGATGTTATTATCTCGCCGGAGGTAGAAGTGGCGCAGGCCGTGATAAGACGTCTGGAGGTTCCCGGGGCCTTTGATATGGTTTCCTTTTGTGATGGCAAGGTTCGGGCTGTTGGGGTACGGCTTCGGGAAGATTGTCCGGTAGTTGACACGCCACTGCGTCAGCTAACAGAATTATTCCCTGATCTGAATATTATTGTTACCAGCATCATTCGGGATGGCAAACTGATTATCCCTTCAAGCGATGACCAGCTATTGGTCGGTGATAATATATATTTTGTCTCCGAGAGCGATCATGTGGAACGGGCGCTCAGTGTATTTGGCCGTGATGAGGAAGAGGCCCGGAAGATAGTTATTGTTGGCGGCGGTAATGTGGGGGCGTTCATTGCAGAGCAACTTATCCAAAATGATTCAAAAATCCAGGTGAAAATCATTGAATTTGATACGGAAACAGCTGAAACCATTGCCAAGAATATTCCAAAAGCTATTGTTCTTAATGGCGATGCACTGGATGTTGATATGCAAAAAGAAGCTAACGTAAAATCTGCCGAGACAATCATTGCTGTTACCAATGATGATAAAGTGAATATCCTGTCCTCATTATTGGCAAAACAGGCCGGATGTCGCCGCGCCATAACCCTGATCAACAACCATACCTTTGGCCCAATGACCTATTCTGTGGGTATTGATGCCTTTGTGGACCCGCGACAGACCACTGTTTCAAGTATTCTGCAACATATGCGGCGCGGTCGGATAAGGTCACTGCAAAATCTTGCAGGCGGTGCGGCAGAAGTTTTGGAAGCTGTGGCTCTGGAGACCTCGCCTCTTGTCGGCAAGCCCCTTAGGGAGGTCAGACTGCCTGCGGGTATCATCATTGGCTCTGTTGTGCGGGATGGTCAGGTTATTGTGCCCAAGGGCGGGACGATCATTAAACCGAACGATATTGTGGTGATCTTCACGCGGCTTGAAATGATCAAGAAAGTGGAAGAACTCTTCTCTGTCCGTCTGGAATATTTCTAATATGGTAGCAAGGATAGGCAATATTATTGGCTGTCTGTTGATGGTTCTTGGGCTTTGTGAGATGCTCCCCGTCATAGTTGCGCTTGTTGAAGAAGAAAAAAATCTGATATTACCCTT
>JAGLJX010000100.1 GCA_023142175.1 Emcibacter sp. | reverse complement strand
ACGGAGCTGGTCAGCCTGCCCCGGGCTGCTGTGCGAAGCGGTCAACCGTATATTTATGTGCGCGGCAAGGGCGACAAGGAGAGGCTCGTGCCGATGAATGCGCGGGCAATCCGGGCGGTGGAAACCTATATTGAGGCGCTATCCAGTGATGGAAAATGGTTGTTTCCCTCGCGCGGCGCCAAGGGTCATCTGACCCGGCACCGTTTTGCCCAACAGTTGAAACAACTGGGGGCGGCTGCGGGAATTTTACCGGGCCATCTCTCGCCCCATGTGTTGCGCCATGCCTTTGCCACCCACCTTCTGGCCCATGGTGCGGACCTGCGGGCGGTGCAGAAAATGCTTGGTCATTCGGATATTAGCACGACCCAGATTTACACCCATGTTCTGGAAGAAAGGCTAAAATCACTTGTTGAGAAAAAACATCCTCTTTCCAAGCCATGAAATGAGGGCTATAAGGGCGGCTTAAAGTTTATGAAATTATATATGTGATTTTTTGAGAAGTTTATATGCTGACCTATCTGGATTTTGAAAAACCTATTGCCGAGCTGGAAAGCCGGATTCGTGACATGAAGAACCTTGAAAGCGGCGAAGATATTAATATCGCTGAAGAGGTCGTGCGTCTGGAAGGTAAAAGGGACAAGCTGCTGCGCGACACTTATAGCAAGCTCACCCCGTGGCAGAAAATCAAAGTTGCCCGCCATCCGGAACGGCCCCATTTCAAGGATTATGTGGAAGAACTGGTTACGGATTTCATGCCACTTGCGGGCGACCGGGCCTTTTCCGATGATGAGGCCATAACCGGCGGCCTTGGCCGTTTCAAGGGCCAGTCGGTGATGGTGATAGGCCATGAGAAAGGCCATGATACCCAGAGCCGGATCAAACATAATTTTGGCATGGCGCGGCCCGAAGGCTATCGGAAAACTGTTCGCCTGCTCAAGTTGGCTGAACAGTTTGATATTCCGGTGATCACATTGGTAGATACTTCCGGTGCTTATCCCGGTGTTGGGGCCGAGGAGCGCGGGCAGGCCGAAGCCATCGCCCGCTCCACGGAAGCCTGTCTGGGCCTGAAAGTGCCGCTGGTGTCAATCATTGTCGGTGAAGGTGGTTCGGGTGGTGCGGTGGCGCTTGCGGCGGGTAATCGGGTTTTGATGATGGAACATGCGGTTTATTCGGTTATTTCACCGGAAGGCTGTGCCTCCATATTATGGCGCACCTCTGACAATGCCGAAGATGCCGCCAATGCCCTGAAAATCACCGCACAGGATTTGCTAAAGCTCAAGGTAATTGATGAGATTATTCCAGAGCCAGTGGGCGGTGCGCACCGGGATCATGCCCTGACCATGGATACGATCCGCAAATCGCTGGAAACCACCCTCAGCGAGCTGTCCGCCCTCAGCGGTAACAAGCTGAAAGACCTGCGCCGGAAAAAATTCCTCAATATGGGTAAAGCCGGATTATAAATTTTTAGATTTATACGGCAAGGACTCAATAACCGAAGACAACATAGGGTCTGAGGCAAGGCCGACTGGCTGTCCGAGTTAATACGAGGAGGGGGAGTGCGTGAGCACGGGGGAGCGATCCCCCGTCAAACTATAAAGCCCCGTGACAATGTTTGTATTTCTTGCCCGTTCCACAAGGACACGGATCATTACGGCCAACTTTTGGCACCATCTTGCCATGGCAATGTTTGTATTTTTTGCCGGAACCACATGGGCAAGGGCTATTGCGCGGCATATTTTTCCATGTTTTGGAATTATTGGGATCAAGGCCGGATGCACTGTCATTTTCGCCGGTTCTGGCATCAATATGGGTGGTGTCAAAAGCGTTAAGATCAGGCTCTTCCAATTCCGGCAGAGGTTCTGCTTCCTGGAACTCAAAATGGGATAATAATGTCACCACATTGTCTCGGGTATCATCCAGCATTTTTTCAAACATGGAAAATGCCTCGGTCTTATATTCATTGAGCGGGTCGCGCTGACCATAAGCCCTAAGCTGAATAACCTGCCGCAAATGATCAAGCTGGGAGAGATGCTCTTTCCAATAATGATCGATAGCTCTCAGCAGCATGGTGCGTTCCACCTGCCGCATAATTTCCGGCCCGATGTCTGCGCTGCGTTTCGCCATAAAGCGATCTGTTTCGTCAATCAGGCGGTCTTCAAAACCTTCGGCGTCAATGCCCTCTTCCTTGACCCAGTCTTTTAAGTCGAAATCCCGGCCAAAAATGCGGATTGTCTCTTCACTAATAGCCTCGGCGTCCCAATCCTGTGGATAGGCGCGGGGTGGAATATGGTTTGCCGACAAATCTTCCACCACCTGAATACGCATATCGGTCAGAATTTCTCTTAGATCATCACTGATCATCACATCCCGGCGTTGGTCATAAATGGCCTTGCGCTGGTCATTCATCACATTGTCAAATTTCAGCAGGTTTTTGCGGATTTCATAGTTTCTGGTCTCGACCTTTTCCTGAGACTTCTCCACGGCGCGGTTAAGCCACGGATGGATCAGGGATTCGCCCTCTTCAAAGCCAAACTTCTGCATCAGGCTGTCCATACGTTCGCCGCCGAAGATACGCATCAGGTCATCTTCCATGCTCAGGAAGAATTTGGAGTGACCCGGATCACCCTGTCGTCCGGACCGACCACGAAGCTGATTATCAATACGGCGGCTTTCATGGCGTTCAGTACCCAGAACATAAAGCCCACCGGCGTCGATAACCTGTTGTTTTTCAACATTGATTTCATCGGTAATTTTTGCAGTAATTTTTTTGCGGGTGGCTTCATCAATATCATCCACCTCATCCTGTAATCGCATATCAAGGTTACCACCAAGCTGAATATCGGTTCCCCGACCAGCCATATTGGTGGCAAT
>JAGLJX010000010.1 GCA_023142175.1 Emcibacter sp. | reverse complement strand
CTAACGTGCCGCAGACCCGTACGCCGGATGCTCATTTCTTCACCGAAGTGCGTTATAAAGGCACCAAAACCGTGGCCGTCACGCCGGATTACAGCGAAGTTGCCAAATTGAGCGATATGTGGCTGAACCCGCGTCAGGGTACGGACGCTGCCATGGCTATGGCTATGGGGCATGTGATTCTAACAGAATATCACGCCAATGGGCAAAGCGACTATTTTGACGATTATACAAGGCAATATTCCGACATGCCGTTCCTCGTGCAAATCGATGAACAGGACGGCGTATATGTTGCAGGCCGGACACTCAGAGCATCCGACTTTGAAGGTAATCTAAATCAGGAAAATAACCCGGAATGGAAATCAGCGGTCATTGATGCCAATACTGACCAGGTTGTGATCCCTAATGGTACTGTTGGTTCCCGTTGGGGCGAAGACGGGCAGTGGAATCTTGAATCCAAGAATGTGGAAGATGGCAATGAAATCTGGCCGTTGAAATCTTTGGTGAAAAATCATGATGAAATTTTGTCCGTGGGCTTCCCTTATTTTGGCAATCTGGAACATGAGCAGCCAATCTTCAAGGCCACAGACCATGACAGCGTGCTGTTCCATAATATTCCGGTGCGCAAGGTTAAAACCAAAGACGGGGACAAATATGTCGCTACGGTCTTTGATCTGATGCTGGCGAACTACGGTGTCGACAGCGGCCTTGGTGGTGATAATGTGGCCAAAAGCTACGATGATGACAAGCCCTACACCCCCGCATGGCAGGAAAGAATTACCGGCGTATCTCGCGACAAGGTTATCAAGGTAGCGCGCGAGTTTGCCGATAATGCCGACAAGACCCGTGGGCGCTCTATGATTATCATCGGCGCGGCTATGAACCATTGGTATCACATGGATATGAATTATCGTGGTGTGATCAATATGCTGGTCATGTGTGGTTGTATCGGTAAATCCGGCGGCGGCTGGGCCCATTATGTGGGTCAGGAAAAACTGCGTCCGCAGACCGGATGGCAGCCATTGGCCTTTGCTACTGACTGGCATCGTCCCCCGCGCCATATGAACGGCACAAGCTTCTTCTATAACCATGCCAATCAATGGCGTTATGAGAAGTTGGGCGTGGATGAAATACTCTCCCCATTGGCAGACAAGAAAAAATGGGAAGATTATTCCCTGATCGACTGTAACATCCGTTCGGAAAGAATGGGTTGGTTACCGTCTGCGCCGCAGTTGGAGGAAAACCCGCTAGAGCTTACCAAGCTCGCCAAGGAAGCCGGAAAACCGACCGCAGAATATATCGCGGGTCGCCTGAAAGATGGTTCCCTGAATATGTCCTGTGAAGATCCGGATAACCCGAAAAACTTCCCGCGCAATATGTTTATCTGGCGTTCCAACATTCTGGGATCCAGTGGCAAGGGCCATGAATATATGCTGAAACATCTGCTCGGCACCCAGAACGGTGTCTTGGGCAAGGATATTGGTGAAAGTGGCTCCAAACGCCCGAGCGAAGTTGTCTGGCATGATGAAGCACCGGAAGGTAAGCTTGATCTTGTGGTGACACTTGATTTCCGTATGTCTACAACCTGTCTCTATTCAGACATCGTTCTGCCTTCTGCCACTTGGTATGAGAAGAACGACCTGAATACATCGGATATGCACCCGTTCATTCATCCGCTCAGCCGCGCTGTTGATCCCGCATGGGAAAGCCGCAGTGACTGGGATATTTATAAAGGCCTTGCAGAGAAATTCTCAGAAATCTGTCCGGGACATCTGGGCGAAGAAACCGATGTTGTTGCCCTTCCCATCCTTCATGATACTCCGGCCGAATTGGCGCAGGGGCTTGATGTCAAGGAATGGAAAAAAGGTGAAATTGATCCGATACCCGGAAAAACCATGCCGGCTTATGTGGATGTGGTGCGGAATTATCCTGATACTTACAAGAAGTTCACCGCCCTTGGGCCATTGATGACCAAAATAGGTAACGGTGGCAAAGGCATTAGCTGGAATACGGAGCCGGAATATAAATTCCTTGGTGAATTGAACCGTGTTGTCACCGATGAAGGTGTATCCAAAGGTATGCCGCGTATCGAAACCGATATTGATGCGACCGAGGTTATTCTCTCCCTCGCCCCTGAAACCAACGGTCAGGTGGCCGTGAAAGCATGGAAAGCGCTGGAGAAATTCACCGGACGTGAACATAAGCATCTGGCCCTGCCTAAAGAAGACGAAAAAATCCGCTTTCGAGATGTACAGGCTCAGCCGCGCAAGATCATCTCATCCCCCACATGGTCGGGTATTGAAGATGAGCACGTGAGCTATAACGCGGGCTATACCAATGTGCATGAGCTGATCCCGTGGCGCACATTGACCGGACGGCAGCAATTCTATCAGGATCACAGCTGGATGCGTGATTTTGGTGAAGGATTCTGTGTCTATAAGCCGCCGATCAATACCAA
>JAGLJX010000001.1 GCA_023142175.1 Emcibacter sp. | reverse complement strand
TGTTCCGCGCCCTGTTCACCCAGAATAGTTCGGCTGTCAATTTTTGAGGTAACCTGAAAGCTGACACGGGTCGGGAAATTGGCCTTGATGGTTCCGGTAATCACATCCACAGATGGTCTCTGGGTTGCCATAACAAGATGAATACCAGCGGCACGGGCCATCTGGGCCAGTCTCTGGATCAGGGCTTCAATATCCTTGCCCGCCACCAGCATCAAATCCGCCATTTCATCCACAATCACCACAATCATCGGCAATGGGGTCAGGTCAATTTTTTCTTCCTCATAAATGGGATCACCGGATTCATGGTCAAAACCAGTCTGAACCTTATGAACAATCACCTCACCCTTTTCACGGGCTTCAACCAAACGCTTATTATAAGCACCGATGTTGCGCACCTGCAATTTAGCCAATGCCTTGTAGCGCTGTTCCATCTCCCGCACCACCCATTTCAGAGCCACCACGGCCCGCTGGGGATCGGTGACCACAGGGGTGAGCAGATGGGGGATGTCATCATATACCGACAGTTCCAGCATCTTTGGGTCGATCATGATCAGGCGACATTCCGCCGGAGTCAGTTTGTATAGCAGCGACAGAATCATCACATTAATGGCTACGGATTTACCCGATCCGGTCGTACCCGCCACCAAAAGATGAGGCATACTGGCCAGATCAACCACAACCGGCGCACCGCCGATATCCTTACCCATGCAAATAGGCAGAACCGCCTTGCTTTCTTCATAGGCATCAGTGGCTAATTGTTCACGCAACACAACGATTTCCCGCTTGCTGTTGGGCAGCTCTATGCCAATGGCATTTTTACCCGGCACCACCGCCACGCGAGCGCTGTCAGCACACATGGAGCGCGCTATATCATCGGCAAGGTTAATCACCCGGGTTGATTTGGTTCCCGGCGCAGGCTCAACCTCATAAAGGGTCACAACCGGGCCGGGACGAACTTTGATAACCTCGCCCGTGATACCAAAATCATCAAGAACAGATTCCAGCATCCGGGCATTCTGCTCCAGCGCATCCTTGCTTAGGCGATCCTGCTTGGCGATAGGCTTTGCATTGCTGAGCAGGCTAAGCGGGGGCAGGACAAATTCATCCTCACCGCCACCAAGATCAAACATAGGCTCGCGTTCCTTGGCCTCTCTGCGGCTTTTTGGCGGCCCTTGCGGTTTGCTGTCAACAATCGGTATTGTTTTTCTGGGTTGTGATTCCCCGGTTTTTTGTATGACCGGTTCGGTGCGAGACGATGATTTTTTCTGCTGACGTCTTGCTATGCTGGTAACTGAACCCTGCTGAACCAATTTTTCTTTCACCAATAAATAGGCCGTCTGTGATGTTTTCCATGTCTTGATAATGCACCAGATAACAGCCCTGACAATAGCATGACCCATTGCCCTCCATTCAGAACGCTCCAGTCCGAGAAATGCCGGAATTATTACCAGAAACAGCCCCAGAAAAATAAAGCCATATAGATCATGGAAGAATCCTATGCCATTATCCGACAGGGTTTGTTTAAGGAAAACAAACATTTTGTCACCAATAATTCCGCCCATGCCGAAATTTCGAATTGGCCAGAAATCTGCGACCGGCATAAAAGCCGCTACTAGCGATGCCAGAAGCACCCCAAAGACCCAGATAATCAGGTTACGCCACAGATAGGGCAATCCTTGCAGGCTCATAATCCGCCAGCCCCATGTGGTGAAGGGAAAGACCAGAACCGCTGCACCAAAACCTAAAGCCTGTATCAGGAAATCGGCCACATAGGCTCCCGGCAAGCCAAGCCAGTTTTTAACCTCATCCTGCCCTGCGACCCGCCAGCTGGGGTCGTTGCTATAATATCCAACCATAGTGGCAAAAGCCATAAGACTCAAAATAATCAGGGAAAGTCCCCATAGACGGGTGGTCCCGCTAACCATGAAACTGTAAACCGCTTCAGGCAGGATAGTGCGCTTGGCTTTTTTCGTTATAGTTTTGCGTCTGCTTGTCAATCGGGCGTCCCTGTTCCATCACCTTACTTCAGGCCTATAGCGTTCTTTTTACAGTGTTTTTGCGATTTTCTCAAGCGCAGGCTCCAAAAGTTTAACATCATGCACAAGAACAAGGCGAATATATGGCGCGCCCACATTATAGCCTTCAGCATCAGATCGGGCAAGATAAGATCCCGGCAAGGTCTTAATCCCCGCCTCCTGCCACAGTTTCCGGCAGGCCACCTCCCCGTCTCCCACCTCTAACCACAGGCAAAAACCGCCCACGGGCCGCCGGAAGGAAAACCTGCCGTCCAGATATTTCTCCGCCAGATCAAATTTCTGTCTGTATAAGGCTCTGTTCTGCTCCACATGGCCCTCATCATTCCACGCCGCAGCTGAGGCCACCTGAACCGGCAGGGGCATAGGTGCGCCGCCATAGGTGCGCATACGCAGGGTTTCGGCGACTATCGCCGGATCACCCGCCATAAAACCGGACCGAAGCCCGGCCAGATTGGACCTTTTCGATAGGGAATTAAACACCACCACATTCTGAAACGGGTTATCAGGATTGCGCCCAGCCATTTTGTGACAAACGTCCAGAATCCCGATCGGTGGCCTGTCATCATAAATTTCCGAATAACATTCATCACTTACCAGCGTAAAATCATATTTCCGGGCGAGCATAACCATCCGCTCCAGATAATCGCGACTGGCAATGTGTCCTTCAGGATTTGACGGATTGCAGATAAAGGCAAGAGCGGTACGCTTCAGTATATCTTCCGGCAGATCGGCGTAACTATTGCCCGGAACATATAATGTTTCAGCTCCGGCACTTAGGGCCGCGCCGGCATAGGGCTGATAAAAAGGATTGGGGCTTAAGACCAGCGGAATTTCGCCATTTTTCTGGCGGCTGATCGCGACCAGCCCGATGGAGAACAGCCCTTCCCGGCTGCCCGATAACGGCAACAGATGGTCTTTGCCCACCATGCCACGACCCAGACCATTGCGGCGCGTTAGCCAACCAGCCACCGCCTGTTGCCATACATCAATGCCCTGCACAGGCGGGTATTTGTTATAGCTCGCACGTTCCCGATGCAGAATATCGGTAACAAAGGATGGCACATCATGCTGTGGCTCACCCACAGACATATTCAGAGCCGCCGTAGTATCCCGCGGCGTGATCCCCGCAAGCAGACTACGCATACGGGGAAAAGGGTAGGGCGGCAGGTTTTTAAATCGGGTAAATTCCACAGGTTTTCCAGTTATCAGCTTCAGCAGACCTTACCCTGTTCGCCGGCAAATTACGACCTGATTTATCTTCCGCCCAGATCATCTTCCGGATAGGCTGAAATCTTATGTACCGCCAGATCAGCCCCGATGAATTCCTCTTCTTCACTAAGCCGGATGCCAACCGTTTTTTTCAGTAGTCCGTAAACTACAAAGCCAAACAGCCCCCCAATGGCAGCACCCGTTAGTGACCCTACTAGCTGTGACATGAACGATACTCCGCCAAGACCCCACAAGCGTTCCATGCCGAAAATTCCGGCGGCAATGCCACCCCACAAACCGCAAATCCCATGCAGGGGCCAAACCCCCAGCACATCATCCACCTTTAATACATTCTGAACATAGCTAAACGCCTTGACAAAAATCACCCCGGCAATGACACCAGTGGCCAGTGCGCCAAGCGGATGCATGATGTCTGATCCGGCACAGACCGCCACCAGTCCCGCCAAAGCCCCGTTATGAACAAAACCCGGATCATTACGCCCGATTAATGATGCCGCCAGTAACCCGCCGACCATAGCCAGTAGGCTGTTCACCGCCACAAGGCCACTGGCCCCGGCAACTTCCTGTGCGCTCATCACGTTAAAACCGAACCAGCCGATACAAAGAATCCATGACCCCAGGGCCAGAAAAGGAATATTAGACGGGGGAATACCAACCACAGTACCATTTTTACGGTAATGGCCTTGTCTGGCACCCAGCATGATAACCGCGCCTAGCGCCAGCCACCCGCCCATGGCATGAACCACCACAGAACCGGCAAAATCATGGAAAGGTGCGCCGAACATACCTATCATCATATCCTGATAGCCCAGACGCGTGCCCCAGACCATGCCTTCAAACATGGGATACACCAGCCCGACAAAAACTGCGGATGCCGCCAGTTGCGGGTTGAATTTGGCCCGCTCCGCAATACCACCGGAAATAATTGCCGGAACCGCTGCCGCAAATGTCATTAAGAAGAAGAATTTAACCAATGTAAAACCATTGGGCGCAAAATCTGCGCCGCCGCCACTGATTTCAGCGGCACTGCCCATAAAGCTGACCCCGTAGGCCACCGTATAACCAATGAAGAAATAAGCCAGTGTGGAGACACCAAAATCCGTGATGATCTTGAGCAGTGCATTAACCTGATTCTTCTTGCGCACTGTGCCCACTTCCAAAAAAGCAAATCCCGCGTGCATGGCAAAGACCAAAATGGCCCCGATCAATACAAAAAATACATCTGTGCCGCTCTGCATGGCTTCCATCGCTCTACTCCTTTGATTATCGTAATTTCCCCTCTAGTTACTCAAGAAACATGCCAAATCAATTTTGGCAGTATTCTGTGGATTTCGCAGGAAAAATGATCAAAATTTAATCACTGAGTAGTCATTGCATAGGCAAAAGCCCAATATTTAGGCAAACGAATTCCCCCACACCAGTTTCACCTGAGTGCGGGGGAATTTAATTTAGGGTCAGATTTAAGTCGTGCTTTAAATCTTTTGAGAGCCGATACCGAACTCTGGATAAGCTTCCATGCCAAGTTCGGCAAGGTCACCGCCTTTATGTTCGTCAGCTTCGCTCATGCGGATACCCACGGTATATTTCAGGGCGAGCCAAACAATAGTACTGGTTATTGCCACAAAAGCACCGATAGCGACAATTCCGGTTAATTGTGTCAGCAGGTTGGTGCCGTCATTGGTAAAGACCACCGCGATGGTTCCCCAGATACCGCAAACCAGATGAACCGGGATAGCACCCACCACATCATCAATTTTCAGCCTGTCCAGTAGAGGGACAACAAAGACCACCAACGCGCCGCCAACAGCCCCGATCAGGATTGCCTGTCCGATGGTTGGGGTTAATGGTTCTGCGGTGATAGACACCAGTCCCGCCAAAGCACCGTTCAGCACCATAGTCAAATCAACCTTCTTATAGAGCAGTTTGGTCAGACACAGGGCCATGACAACGCCACCCGCCGCCGCCATATTGGTATTAGCAAAAATCTGTGATACCGCCGTGGCGTCAATAGCACTGCCCAGCGCCAATTGTGAGGCGCCGTTAAAACCGAACCAGCCGAGCCATAGAATAAAAGTACCCAAGGTCGCCAAGGTCAGGGATGAGCCGGGAATAGGGCGCACTTGACCGTTCGGGCCGTATTTTCCGCGCCGTGCGCCAAGAATGATAGCACCGGTAAGCGCCGCCCAACC